>NZ_JBYSZY010000013.1:0-133702 GCF_058787635.1 Variovorax sp. FW305-3-2-15-B-LB1
GCCCCGAACGGCGCTGAAAGAATTCATCAGACTCCCACCCCGAAGCCCCCGCTAGCATCGAACGACCCGGGCGGCCAGCCTGCGCCGCGCCGGGGACCCAAGGGAGCAAAACATCGTGAAGTGGATCGTGGCTGGCTTTGTGGCGCTGGTTTTCTCAGTGCTGTCGTTCAACGCATTCATTGCCAACGACCTGAGCCGCCAGACCAGCGGCAACCGGCTCATCGCCATGCTGACCGACCTGTACGGCTGGCTGATGGGCACCCTGGGCGCCGTGCCGACGGGCCTCCTGTTCGCGGCGTGCGCCGTGGGCATCGTGGTGCTGGCGGTCCGGGACGGCAAGAAGGCGTCCTGAGCCATGCCGGTGACCACGCGCGTGGCCCTGCTCGACCCGCAAGGCACCACCGGACCCCAGCTGCTGCACAGCCTGCCCCGCCTGGGCTACGACGCCCTGCAGTTCTCGAGTGCGGGCGACTTCTTTGCGTTGCTGGACAGCGGCCAGCCGATCGACCTGCTGCTCCTGGTGGTCGAGAACGAGCTGGCTTCGCGCAGCCTCTTCGCCGCCTGCCGGGCGCTGAACATTCCGACGCTGCTCATCGTGCGCGACAGGCGCTGGGAACAGCTCATGCCCTGGCGCGACGCCCCGGGCTGGGACGACTTCATCGAGCTGCACGGCGCCGGCATCGACGACGCCATCAACGAGCTGGCCTGGCGCATGCGCACCCTGCTGCTGCGCGCCCGGCAGGCCGCGCAGACCGCCAGCCTCGGCGCGGCGAGTTGGGGCCCCTACCGCTTTCTCGACATGGCCCACACGGTGCTGCTGCACGAGCGGCGCATCCGCCTGCAACCGCGCCAGTACGCCTTCGCCGTCACGCTGTTCCGCAACGCCGGGCAGGTGATCACGCGCGAGTGGCTGTGGCAGTCGATCTGGGACAAGACCACGCCGTATGAAGGCACGCGCGTGCTCGACGTGTGCGCGGCCAACATCCGCAAGCGCCTGGACCTGTGCGCCGCGAACGGCTACGAGCTGCGCGCGGTCTACAAGCAGGGCTACCGGCTGGTGTCGGTGTTGCCCGGGCGCGAACCCGTCAAGGAGAGGGAGTTCACGCGAAGAGGCCGGCCACGCCATGCCGCCCTTGCCGTGAATTGCTGACAGGCCCGGCCCCGCTGCGGGCCGGGCCCCGGGCGTGCGTCAGGCGTCCGCCCCCACGCGAATCAGACGCGCCGGCTTCAGCCGGCCGTCCAGCGACGCCAGCCAGGCGCCCAGGTCTTCGTTCGACACGGGCGTCAGCAGCAGCTCGAAAGAACGCTGCGCGCGCACCGCGACGGGCACCGACTCCACGCTCTCCAGCTCCGAGCGGTGCGTGAGGTACAGCAGCGGCAACATCCAGTCGGCCGCCTGGTGCATCGCGGGCACGCGCGCCACCGTCTTCTGCGCGTCGGCGTGCAGCCCCACGATCACCCCGTCGAAGCGCTGCCCCACCTCCAGCGCCTGGATCAGGTCGGCGATGCGCACGAAGGGAATGAAGTCGGCCCCCAGCGCCGTCAGCGAGTTGCCGGTGCAGGCGCGCTGCAAGGCGTCGGAATCGACCAGCGCGATCCGGTAGCCCGAGGGAGCAGGCGCGTTCATCGTCACTGCTCCCCTGCGATGTCGAGCTCGACGCGCCGGTTGGGCTGCAGGCACTGCAGCAGCGCTGGCGTGCTGCGGCTGCCTTCGCAGTCGGACACCACCGGCTGGCGCTTGCCCATGCCCGCGGTGCGGATCAGCTTGCGGTCCAGGCCCTGCTGCACCAGCAGGTCGCGCACGGTATTGGCGCGCTCCAGCGACAGCGCCTCGTTGTAGGCGTCGCCGCCCAGCCGGTCGGTGTGCCCGGTCACCACGATGTAGTGCAGCGAGCGGAAGTTGTTGCGCAGCTCGACGGCCAGGTGCTCCAGCCGCGTGCGGCCCGCGGGCTGCAGGTCGGTGAGCGAGGCGCCGTCGAAGCGGAACAGGCCATCCGCATTGAGCGTGACCTTCTGCGGCGGCGCCAGCTTGGTGCTGGCCGGTATCGGCGTGGCCGCCGGCGGCTGCGCGAGCAAGGCGCAGTCGGGGTTCTTCCACCAGCCGCCAGTCATGAGCTCGCTGCCGTTGAAACGCACCATGTACTGGCAGGTGACGTGCTCGCTGCCCTTGCCCGTGTAGAAGTGGAAGATGTAGTTCCACTCGCGCACGCCCCACAGGCCTTCGCTGAAGTGCGGCCAGCCCAGCAGCTCGCGCAGCTGGTCCTTGCCCATGCCGGGGCGCACGCGCTGGAACTTCTCGGTGCCCGGAAAGGCGCCCTGCTTCCACTTGGCGCTGTCCAGCGCCGGAAACTCCTCGGGCCTGGGCGCCGCGGGCTTCTCGGCCGCGGCGCGCGCCTGCGCGTCCTTGTCGATGGCGGCGCCGGGCGAGGCGCAGCCCTGCAGGGCCGCGAGCAAGGCCGCCAGTGCGACGGCGGACAGGGTTCGGTTCATCTGCTTCATTCTTTTTCTCTCCCGCTTCAATTGAAGACCCACTCGGCACCGACCGTGGCCGCGGCCCCGGCGCGGCTCATGCCCACGCCGCCGGTCACGCTCCAGCCGTTGTTCTCGGCCGTGCGGCGGAAGCTGATGCCCACCGCGCTCTCGCCCTTGAACGTGCCGTAGCCCACGCGCATCACCGTCTTGCCCGGCACCGAGGTGCCCGGCATCTGCACGGCCATGGCGGCGGCCACGCCGGCATAGGCGTTCTTGGCGGTGTTGCGCAGCTCGTTGCCCAGCGCGTTGGTGCGCGCGTCGGTGTAGGCCATGCCGGCGGCGCCGGCCTGGTTCAGCTGCTGCACGTTGACCGCGTCGGTGGGCGCCACGCCCGGCGCCACGTTCTGCACCGTGACCGGGCCGGTGGAGGCGCCGTTGCCCATGGTCACGCTGTTGTAGTTGACGCTGCCGTCCACGTTCGTGTCGTAGCGCACCGCGCTTTGCTGCACGGCCTGCAGCTGGCGCACGTTCACCGCGTCGGTGGCCTGCGTGCCGCCGGCCACGTTGGTGATCTGGCGTTCGTTGCCGGCCGCACCGACCGACACCGCGCCCTGCGCCGACTGCACCACGGTGTTCGAGAACATCTCGCGCTGCCCGTTCATGCCCGCGCGGTTGGCCACCGCGCCGTCGCCCAGCGCCACGCTGTTGGCCGTGCTGGCCGTGCTGTTGGCACCCAGCGCGATGCTGCCGGCCGCCTTGGCCTGCGCGTTGTTGCCGGTGGCGATGGAGTTGTTGCCGGTCGCAACGGCCTTCGGTCCGATCGCCACACTCTCCGCGCCCTTGGCGTCCGAGTCAGCCGCCTTCGAGTTCGCGTGGAAGTACTTGATACCGCCACCCCCCGTGGTCATGTTGTTGATCGCCTGGTTGGTCGCGTTGAGCTGGCTGCCGTTCACCGCGTCGGTGCTGGTGGCGCTGATCTCGCCGGCCGCGACGTTGGTGATCTGGCGCTCCGCGTCCTTCGAGCCGACGCTGACCACGCCCACCGGCTTGGTGCCTGCGAACTGGTAGGTCGTGCCCTGGAGCGTGACCTCCTTGGTGGGCTTGGCCTCCGCCGTGGTCGAGTCGTTGCCCAGCGCGACGCTGTTCTTCGTGGTGACCACGGCGCCGGTGCCGATGGCCACGCCCTGGTCGGCCTTGACGGCCGCGCCCGAGCCCACCGCCGTGCTGTCGGTGCCCGTGGACGTGGGCGCCACGTAGGTCGTCGGCGAACCGGTGATCCACTTGCTGCCCGCCGCCGCGGCCTGGCTGGCCACCGCCTGCAGCTGCGCCACGTTCACGGCGTCGCTCGGTGCGGAGCCGGCGGCCACGCCGGTGATCTGGCGGAACACGCCGTTGGCCGCGTCGCCCACGCCCACCGCGCCCGTGGTGCTGGTGGTTGCGGCGATGGCATCCGCCTGCGCGGCGGTGGCTTCCGGCGGCACATAGCCCTTCACGCCCGCTGCGCGGTCTGCCACCGAGCCTGCGCCCAGTGCCGCACCACCGGCCGCGGGGGCCGTGCTGCCTGCGCCCACGGCCACGCTGACGTCGCCGGCCGCGGCGCTCGCCGCGCCCATTGCGACGCTTGCCACGCCCGAGGCGTTCGAGGCCGCGCCCGCGGCCACGCTGCCGTTGCCTGCAGCCCGCGCCCAGGCGCCGAAGGCCGCGCTGTCGATGCCGTCGGCGGTCGAGAAGTAGCCCACCGCCGTGCTGCGGTCGCCCATCGCCCAGGCGGCATTGCCGATCGACGTGGCGCTGATGCCCGCGGCCTGCGCCGCCGTGCCCATGGCCACGGCGTTGACAGCCGTCGCCTGCGCGTCCTTGCCCGCGGCGATCGCGTCGGCGCCCGTGGCCCCGTCGTTGTTCTCGTTGCCGCCGCCGGTCGAGTTCACGCTGTAGTACTTGGTCTTGCTCTCGGCGACCGTGTCCTTGAGCTGGCTGACATTCACCGCGTCGGTGCCGGCCACGCCGGGCGCCACGTTGGTGATCACCTTGCCGCCCGCGTCGACCCCCGCCGTGGTCACGCTCGGACCGCCGACGATGGTCAGGCCGGTGGCGCCGAGGGTGACGTTCGGGCCCACGGTCACGCCGGCGTTGTTCATCACCGTGTTGCCGGTGGTCACGCTGTCGAACTTCACGTCCTTGGCCGTGGCCACGGTCAGCGTGTTGCCGTTGCGCGTGACCACCATGTTGTCGCCGTTGGCGAAGTTGGCCGTGCCGCCCGGCGCGATGTTCTGCGGCGTCGCCTCGCCGTTCGCGCTCAGGTTCCAGCCCTTGCTGGCCGTGGCGTCGACCAGCTTGAGCTGCTCTTCGGTGGCCGCGCGGCCCACGGTCGCAAAGCTCGGGTCGGTCAGCGTCTTGTTGCTCAGGCCCTGGATGTCGTTGCTGACGCCGCTGAGCTTGACGGTGCCGCTGGTGACGCCGCCGGCGGCGACGGCCGTGGTGGTCGTGCCGTTGTTGACCGTCAGGCCCGTGGTGTTGAGGACGCTCTGGCCGACCGTCACGCTGTTGTTGACCTTCACGTCGTCAGCGAGCTTGAAGTCGAGGTTCGTGCCGCTGCGCGTGATCGTGACGTTGCTGTCGGAGTTGCTGAAGTCGACCTTGCCGCCAGGAGCGACATTGCCGCCCGTGGCTTCGCCGTTGGCCGCGACATTCCAGCCTGCGCTGGCGGTGTCGTTGACCTTCTTCAGTTGCTCTTCGGTCGCTGCACGTCCCGCCGTCGCGAAGCTCGGATCGGTCAGCGTCGTGTTGCTGAGACCCTTGATGTCGTTGGTGACACCGCTGAGGTTCACGCTGCCGCTGGTCACGCCGCCTGCGGCGACTGCGGTGGTGGTCGTGCCGTTGTTGACCGTCAGGCCCGTGGTGTTGAGCACGCTTTGGCCTACGGTCACGCTGTTGTTGACCTTGACGTCATCGGCCAGCTTGAAGTCCAGGTTCGTACCGCTTCGCGTGATGGCGATGTTGCTGTCCGAATTGCTGAAGTCGACCTTGCCGCCTGGAGCGACGTTGCCGCCCGTGGCCTCGCCGTTGGCCGCGACATTCCAGCCTGCGCCGGCGGTGTCGTTGACCTTCTTCAGTTGCTCTTCAGTGGCCGCGCGCCCCACGGTCGCAAAGCTCGGGTCGGTCAACGTCGTGTTGCTGAGACCCTGAATGTCGTTGGTGACACCGCTGAGGTTCACGCTGCCGCTGGTCACGCCGCCTGCGGCCACTGCGGTGGTCGTGGTGCCGTTGTTCACCGTCAGGCCCGTGGTGTTGAGCACGCTCTGGCCCACGGTCACGCTGTTGTTGACCTTCACGTCGTCCGCCAGCTTGAAATCGAGATTCGTGCCGGTGCGCGTGATCGCGATGTTGCTGTCGGAGTTGCTGAAGTCGACCTTACCTCCAGGTGCGACGTTGCCACCCGTGGCCTCGCCGTTGGCTGCCACATTCCAGCCTGCGCTGGCCGTGTCGTTGACGATCTTGAGCTGCTCTTCGGTCGCTGCGCGGCCCACCGTCGCGAAGCTCGGATCGGTCAGCGTCTTGTTGCTCAGGCCCTGGATGTCGTTCGTCACGCCACTCAGATTGACCGCTCCGCTGGTCACGCCGCCGGCGGCCATCGCCGTCGTGGTCGTGCCGTTGGTCACGGTGGTGCCCGTCGCCGACGTCGTCGTGACGTTGCCCGCGCCGTCGTTCACCGTCAGGCCCGTCGTGTTCAGCACGCTCTGGCCCACCGTGACGCTGTTGTTGACCTTGACGTCGTCAGCCAGTTTGAAGTCGAGGTTCGTACCGCTTCGCGTGATCGTGACGTTGCTGTCCGAATTGCTGAAGTCGACCTTGCCGCCCGGTGCGACGTTGCCTCCCGTGGCTTCGCCGTTCGCCGCCACGTTCCAGCCTGCGCTGGCCGTGTCGTTGACGATCTTGAGCTGTTCTTCCGTGGCCCCACGGCCCACGGTCGCAAAGCTCGGGTCGGTCAGCGTTTTGTTGCTCAGGCCCTGAATGTCGTTCGTCACGCCGCTCAGGTTGACCGTCCCGCTGGTCACGCCGCCGGCTGCAACGGCGGTGGTCGTCGTGCCGTTGTTCACAGTCAGACCGGTGGTGTTCAGCACGCTCTGGCCCACGGTCACGCTGTTGTTGACCTTCACGTCATCCGCCAGCTTGAAGTCGAGGTTCGTACCGCTGCGGGTGATCGTGACGTTGCTGTCGGAATTGCTGAAGTCGACCTTGCCGCCAGGCGCCACATTGCCACCCGTGGCTTCGCCGTTCGCTGCCACGTTCCAGCCTGCGCTGGCCGTGTCATTGACGATCTTGAGCTGTTCTTCCGTAGCCCCACGGCCCACAGTCGCGAAGCTTGGATCAGTCAACGTCTTGTTGCTCAGACCTTGGATGTCGTTGGTCACGCCACTCAGATTGACTGAGCCACTGGTCACGCCACCTGCCGCGACTGCGGTGGTGGTCGTTCCGTTGTTCACCGTCAGGCCCGTGGTGTTGAGCACGCTCTGGCCCACGGTCACGCTGTTGTTGACCTTCACGTCGTCAGCGAGCTTGAAGTCAAGGTTCGTACCGCTGCGGGTGATCGTGACGTTGCTGTCGGAGTTGCTGAAGTCGACCTTGCCGCCAGGCGCGACATTGCCGCCCGTGGCCTCGCCGTTCGCTGCCACGTTCCAACCCGCGCTGGCCGTGTCGTTGACGATCTTGAGCTGCTCTTCAGTGGCCGCACGGCCCACCGTCGCAAAGCTCGGATCGGTCAGCGTCTTGTTGCTCAGCCCCTGAATGTCGTTCGTCACCCCACTCAGCTTGACCGTCCCGCTGGTCACGCCACCGGCCGCAACGGCTGTGGTGGTCGTTCCATCGTTCACCGTCAGGCCCGTGGTGTTGAGCACGCTCTGCCCCACCGTCACGCTGTTGTTGACCTTCACATCGTCAGCTAGCTTGAAGTCGAGATCCGTGCCGGTGCGCGTGATCGCGATGTTGCTGTCCGAGTTGCTGAAGTCGACCTTGGCCCCTGGGGCCACATTGCCGCCCGTGGCTTCACCATTGGCAGCCACATTCCATCCCGCGTTGGCGGTCGCATCGACGGCCTTGAGCTGGCTCACGTTCACCGCATCCGTATCGACCGCGCCGGCCGCCACGTTGGTGATGCGCCGCTCGGCACCCACGCCGCCTATCGACACTTCGCCCACCGGCGTCGCGCCGGCGACCGACGTCGCGCCCGTCGGCACATAGGCCGCGTTCGCGTTCAACGTCGCCAGGTCCGTGGCCGTGGTGCTGTTGGCACCGAGCGCCACCGCGTTCGCGTAGGTGGCGCTGGCATCGGTGCCGATGCTGACGCCGCTGTCGCCCGTGGCCTTGGCACGGGTGCCGATGGCGACGGTGTTGCTGGCGCTGATGTTCTCGCCCGCGTTCAAGCCGATCGCGACGTTGGCGCTGCCCTGGACCCCGCCGCCGGCAAGACCGCCCAGCGCCACGTTGAAGGCGCCGTTGGTGCCCTGCCCCGCGGAACTTCCGATGCCCACGTTGGAGAAACCGGTCGTGACCGCCCCGCCGTTCACGCCAATGCCGATGTTGGAGTCACCGGTGACGCGGGCGCCCGCGCTCAACCCGAGCGCGGTGTTGTTCCCGCCCGTCACCGACACACCGGCGCTGTTGCCGACGGCCGTGTTGTCCGCTCCCGCAACCTGCCGGCCCGCGCCGTACCCGACGAAGGTGTTGTGCGAGTTGCCAGCCGCCGTGCTGCCCGAGCCGGCCATGTTGCCGACCGCCACGGTGCCCACACCCGCGGCCACGGCATCCACGCCTGACGCGATCGCATTGATGCCGGTCGCGCCCTTGTTGTCGTAGTTGCCGCCCTGCGTGCCGTTGTCGTTCACGCTGTAGTAGTGCGTCTGCGCGCCCTTGAGCTGACTCACGTTGACAGCATCGGTATCGTCCGAGCCCGCTGCCACGTTGGTGATGCGCCGCTCCTTGCCCGCGCTGCCCACCGACACCTCGCCCACCGGCGCGGTGCCGGCCACGGCCGTCGCGCCTGCCGGCACATAGGCGTTCTTGAGCGCCAGCGCGGCTGCGTCCTGCGTCGCCTTCGAATCCGCGCCCAGCGCCACGCTGTTGACGGCGGCAGCCTGCGCGCCATGGCCGACGGCAACGCCGTCGTCCTTGCTGGCCACGGCGCTGTTGCCGATGCTCACCGTGTTGTTGGCAGTGATGCCGGCAAACGTCGCGGTGTCGACGATGCCTGCGAGGCTGCCGATGGCGATGTTGCTGCTGCCTGTTGTTCCAGCACCAGCCAGAGCACCGATGCCGATGTTTGCATCGCCGACGACGGAGGAGCCCGACAGGTCGCCCATGGCGATGTTGTCGTTGCCGTTCACGGCCTGGCCCGCGCTGCCGCCGATCGCGGTGTTGTAGGTGCCCTTGGTCCCGATGCCGCTGTAGACACCCATCGCCAGGTTGTAGTCGCCCTGGACGCCCTGGCCCGCCGCAATGCCGAACGCCGCATTCGAGCTGCCCGCCACGTCCTTGCCCGCAGCGGAACCCACGGCGGTGTTGCTGGACCCCACGACACCGCCACCCGCTTCGGTGCCGATGCCCACGTTGTTCTGGCCGGCCAGGCCGGCGCTGGCGCCCACGCCGGCCTGGTAGCCGATGGACACGCTGCGCTCGCCGTTGGCCTGCGCACCCACGCCCGCCGCCAGTGCGTTGATGCCGGTGGCGCCGTCGTTGGCGTAGTTGCCGCCCTGCGTGCCGTTGTCGTTCACGCTGTAGTAGTGCGTCTGCCCCGCCTTCAGTTGCGCCACGTTCACCGCATCGGTGGCTTGCGTGCCCGCTGCCACGTTCGTGATCTGGCGCGTCTGGCCGTTGCCGCCGACGCTCACCGCGCCCAACGTGCTCTTCCACGTGGCCGAGGTGTCCGTCGAGGCCAGGCCCGTGGCCGGGTCGAAGCCCGCCACGCCCTTGTCCGTGCTCGCCACCGATTTGCTGCCCAGCGCCACGCCGTCGGCCACGGTCACGCTGGTCGAATCGCCCAGCGCCGTGGCGTTGGCCACGTTGACATTGACGTTGTTGCCCAGCACGAAGGTGTTGCTCGCCGCAGCGCCCAGCGTGTTGTTGTTGCCCACGCTGTAGCTGTTGGCGCCGTCGATCACGGTCGGGTCGCCGATGGCGCCGCTGTTGTTGCCGTTGACGACGTTGCCGGTGCCGATGCTGATCGACTGCGTGCCCAGCGCCTGGGCGCCCGTGCCGATCGCGATCGCGCGCTCGGCATTGGCAAATGCCTGGGTGCCCAGGGCGATCGTGTCGCTCGCCGTCGTCGGCGTGATGTTCCCGGAGGCCACATCGCCGGCAAGGCCCGCGGCCGAGCCGATCGCCAGGTTGCGGTTGCCGCTCACCAGGGCCCCTGCCGTCTGGCCGAGCGCGATGTTTTCGTTGCCGTCGGCGGCAAGACCGGCGTTCTGGCCCAGCGCCACGTTGCTGTTGCCCTTGGCGATCGAGCCCGCCCCCGCACCGATGGCCAGATTCGCATCACCCTGGGTGCCAAGCCCCGCCCCCTGCCCGATCGCGGCATTGCCCGAACCCACGACGCTGGCGCCCGCCGAAGTGCCCATGCCGATGTTGCCGTCGCCCTTCACGAACGCGCCCGCGGCGAAGCCCCATGCGGCATTGCTGTCGCCCTCGGTGTTTGCGCCCGCCAGGTTGCCGAAGGCCGAGTTGGCGGTGCCCTTGGAGAAGATGCCCGCCCCCGCGCCGATGAAGCTGTTCAGGTCGCCCTCCGACGAGCTGCCGGCCGTTGCCCCGATGAAGGTGTTGCTGTTGCCCGACGCCGCCTGCCCTGCGTTGTTGCCGATGGCGGTGATGTCCGCGCCCGCGCTCTTGTTGCCGGCACCGGAGCCGATGAAGGTTCCCGTCAGCACGGTCGAATCCTTGCCCGCGCTTGCGCCGATTGCCACGGTGCCGCCCTTGGCGGCAGAGGCCTGGGTTCCGATCGCCACGCCGTTCGCGCCGGCCGCGTTGGCCTGGTAGCCCTGCGCGATCGCATAGTGCCCGCCGGCCGTCGCACCGTGGCCCATGGCGGTCGCATGGTCCCCACCGGCCTTGGCATCGACGCCCGCGGCCATGGCGTTCAGGCCCGCGGCGCCCTTGTTGTCGTAGTTGCCGCCCTGCGTGCCGTTGTCGTTCACGCTGTAGTAATGCGTCTGCCCCGCTTTCAGCTGCGCGACGTTCACCGCATCGGTGGCTTGCGTGCCCGCCGCCACGTTCGTGATCTGGCGCGTCTGGCCATTGCCGCCCACGCTCACCGCGCCCAGCGTGCTCTTCCACGTGGCCGAGGTGTCCGTCGAGGCCTTGCCCGCGGCCGGGTCGAAGCCCGCCACGCCCTTGTCCGTGCTCGCCACCGACTTGCTGCCCAGCGCCGCGCCGTCAGCCACCGTCACGCTGGTCGAGTCGCCCAGCGCAGTCGCGTTGGCCACGTTGACGTTGACGTTGTTGCCCAGCACGAAGGTGTTGTTCGCCGCAGCGCCCAGCGTGTTGTTGTTGCCCACGCTGTAGCTGTTGGCGCCGTCGATCGTGCTCGGATCGCCGATGGCGCCGCTGTTGTTGCCGTTGACGACGTTGCCGGTGCCGATGCTGATCGACTGCGTGCCGTTGGCCTGGGCACCCTTGCCCATGGCAATGGAGGCTTCGCCCTTCGCAAAGGCGCTATCGCCCACCGCCACGCTGGACACACCGAAAGCCTTGCTCGCCGTGCCGATGGCCACGGCGGCCTTGTCGCCGGCGACCGCCGACGAGCCCAGCGCCACGGCGTCGTCGCCGGTGGCGCGCGACAGGTGGCCGATGGCCGTCGTGCGGCTGGCGTCGATGCCGGCCACGCCGTTGCGCTGGAACGCCTGGGTGACCGAGGTCTGCAGCTCGGCGGCGGTGACCAGCACGTTGCCGCTGCTGGCCTCGATGACGTTGCCGCTGGCGTCCAGGGTGTAGGTGCCGTCGGCCAGGCCGGCCTCGGTCACGCCGCGCGTGGCCAGAAAGCCCATGTACTCGGTCTGCGCCGCCAGGCTCGCCGCCTGCACGGCGGCCTGGGAGATCGGGGCGTTCGGGTCCTGCGCGGCCAGCGCCAGGTTGGCGCTCGCCAGGGTGCCGAGCGCGATGTTGTTGCTGCCCTTGGCCTGAAAGCCCGCCATCGTGCCCTGGTTGATGTTCTGGTCGCCCGTCACGAACTGGCCGGCGCGCTGGCCCACCGCGACGTTGCGATTGCCGGCCGACAGCCCGCCCGCGCCGTAGCCCATGCCGGCGTTTTCGTCGCCCTGCACCGCAAAACCCGCCTGGTTGCCGACGTAGGAATTGCGCGCGCCATTGCCGCTCGCGCCCGAGCCGCTGCCGACGAAGGTGTTGAGCGAATTGCTGAAATCGTTCGGGTCGGTCTTGGCGGGGCGGCCCATGCCCGCGAACGTGCCGATCGCGACGGTGTCGTAGCCGGCTTCGGCGCGCGAACCCAGCGCCGTGCCGCGTCCTTCGGCCTTCGCCGAGCCCCCCAGGGCCACGGAGTTGCCTTCGGTCGCGGAGGCATAGGTGCCCACCGCCACGGAACTCCAGTTCTCGGTCGGTCCGGTCAGGCGATCGCCACCGCTCGCAATGGCGGCGCGGCCGATGGCGATGTCGCCGAGCTTGTGCGCCTCGGCGCCGTTGCCCATGGCTACGGTGTCGTTCGCGAGCGCCTTCGCATCGGGGCCGATCGCCACGCTGTTGGCGCCGATGGCGCCCGAGTTGGCCTGGGTCGAATTGCCGACAGCCGTCGAATTCACATGCAGGTACGGCGTCTCGTCGACATTCACCCAACGACCGTTCTTCCAGGTCATCAGCCCGACGCCGAGGCCGTTGGCCGAGGTGCCTGCCGTGGTGTTGAAGACCACCATGCCTTCGATCGGCGTCGGCGCGGCCAGGCCCCAGGTCGTAGCGTCGGTCAAGGCGGCACGCGGCATCAGCACGCCCTTGTTCGGCACACCCGCGCCCGGCTCCGGTCCGATGGTCAGCCAGGAACTGGGGTCCGGGGACGGCGTGCCGACCCCGACCTGCGCAAGCGCCGGCCCGCCCAACAGGAGCATGCCCAGGCCCAGCGCGGCCAGCTGGCGTTGCGCGCTGCGGCTCTTCTTGCCTCGGGCCGAGGCGATTTCCGACGCGGCAACCCAAGCGCCCAGCGCCTCATTCCAGATGGATCGATAAGACTTGTTCATTTCCCCTGTTCCTCGGATGCAAGCCGGCCTTACTCCGCAGGATCGCGACATGGCGAGCGGAGATGACCGGAGATGTGGAGTGATCGGAGCGCCGGGTGGCGCTACAGGGGGCGGATGATGTCGAGGGCCTTCGAGGGTCGAAGGGCCGGCGTGAGGTTTGGTCAGATTTGCAGCCAGCTTTAGTCTGCATTTGTGAATTTCTTTACTACTTCATAACCATCGCCAACAATGTTGCTAACGTTCACGCTACGGAATTCGTCAGATTTCGGGTGTGGATTCACTGTCAAAATTGCCGCCGCCACCCCTGGAGTCCATGCGCATCGCCATCCTTGAAGACGACCCGAACCAGCTCTCGCATCTCGTGCGGACACTCGAGCAGCTGTTAACAATTGGCGAGACGAATGTGACCTGCATCACGTTTTCGAACGGGTCGACCTTGCAACAGGCACTGCGACGCGAAAGCTTCGATCTGCTGGTGCTCGACTGGAACGTGCCCGGCCTGGCCGGCGTCGAACTGCTGCAGTGGCTGCGCAAGTGGCAGACCGACAAGGTGCCCGTGCTCATGCTGAGTTCGCGCGCTTCCGAGCACGACGTGGTGCAGGCGCTGAACCTCGGCGCCGACGACTACATCGTCAAACCTTTCCGACCGCTCGAACTGCGCGCCCGCGTGCAGCGCCTGATGGCCCGGCGCGTGCCGATCGCGCCGTCCGATGGCGAGCGCTTCGGCCGCTGGGAGTTCGAACGGGTGTCGCAAAGCGTCCTGATCCACCCGGCCCCGGGCGACGACGCCGCGCCGCAGCGGCACGCCCTCACCGACCGCGAATTCAAGCTCGCGCTGACGCTGTTCCAGCACATGGGCGACACGGTGTCGCGCGCGCATCTGCTCGAAAGCGCCGGCTACAGCAACGAAGAACTGCCTTCGCGCACGCTGGACAGCCACATCTACCGGCTGCGCAGCAAGCTCGGCCTCGAAGCCGAAAGCGGATTGAGCCTGCGCACGGTGTACGGCCGCGGCTACCGGCTCGAGGCCACGCAACACGCACCGCAGGCGGATTCCTGATGGCGACGACGCACCCAACCCCGTTCCGCCCGTTCCGCCTGCACCGCCTGCTGTCCTGCGCCGCGCTGCTCGTCGCCACGGCGGCGGGCGCGCAGTCGCCGCACGTGGTGAAGCCCGGCGAAACCCTGTGGGGCATCTCGGGGCAGCAGCTGGACACGCCGCTGCGCTGGCCCGAAGTGCAGCAGCGCAACCAGGTGGGCGAGCCGCGCCTGTTGCAACCGGGCACGGTGCTGTACTTTGCCGACGGCCGGCTCGTACCCGAGGGCGCGGCGGTGGTCACCGCGGTCGAAGGGCGGGCCTCGCGCAAGCGCGCGGGTGTGCCTGAACAGGTCCTCACGCCCGGCCTGCCGATCCAGGCCGGCGACACGCTCATCACCGGCACCGATGCCTTCGTGACCTTGGGCGTGGCCGGTGGGAGCCGCGTCGTGCTGCCCTCGCGCAGCGCGCTGGAGGTGCTGGCCATCGACGCCAATACGGTGCGGCTGCGGCTCATCGAAGGCCGCGTCGAATCGCAGGTGCACAAGCAGCAGCCGAACCAGCAGTTCGAGATCCGCGCGCGGTCGATGGGCCTGGGCGTGCGCGGCACCCACTTCCGCGTGCGCGACGAAGACGGCGTGCTGACCGGCGAAGTGATTTCGGGCGAAGTGGTGGTGCAGCGCACCGCGCAGGCCGAACCGCCGCTCGTGCTGCGCGAAGGCCGCGGCGCGGTGCTGCTGGAGAGCGGCCCGTCGCAAGCGCAGGGCCTGCTGCCGGCGCCCCAACTGGTGCCCGAAACGACGGCGCGCAACGACCGCACGTTCCGCTTCACGCCCGTTGCGGGCGCGCAAACCTACCGCCTGCAATTGGCGCGCGACGAGCGCTTCCTGCTGCCGGTGTACGAACAACGCGGCCCAGGGCCTTCCTTCACGGTGCCGGCGGAACTGCCGTCGGGCCTCTACCAGCTGCGCCTCACGGCCTTCGATGCCGCCCGGCTCGAAGGGCTGCCGGGCGACGGCACGGTCTACCTGCCCACGGTCGAAGGCGGCGCGGGCGGCCAGAGCACGTCGACCGCACTGCCCGACGGGCGCGTGGAGGTCCGCTGGCCGGGCATCGCGGGCCAGCGCTACACCTTCGAACTCGCGCGCAGCCCTGACTTCGCCGTGTTGCTGGTCAACGAGCCCGCGGTCTATGCCACCGGCATGACGGTCGGCCCCTTCGCGCTCGGCGGGCGCTACCACTGGCGCGCGCGCCAGGCCACCCCCGACGGTGCTGCGTCCGCAGCCACCGGTTTCGGCGGAAGCTTCGACATTCCGGCGCGCTGAAGCGGGGCCACGCGCATGCGCCTCGTCGTCGAACGCCTGCTGATGGCGCTGCTGCTGCCGCTGGCCATGCTCGGCCTGGCGCACCGCCCGGGCCTGCTGCAGATGGATGCGTACATCCACGACCGCCTGCTGATCCTGGCCTCGCACCGGGCGTCGGCCGACATCCTGATCATCGCCATCGACGAGCACAGCCTGCGCGAACTCGGGCGCTGGCCCTGGAGCCGCGCGACCCACGCGCGCCTGCTCGAACGGCTCGCCCCGGCGGCGCCGCGCGCGGTGCTGCTCGATCTTTTCCTGACCGAGCCGAGCGCCGACCCGCGCGAAGACGCGCACCTGGCGCAGGCCATGGGCCTGCTGCCCGTGTACCTGCCGCTGCTGCATGCGAGCCCCCTGGCCTTCACGAGCCACGAATGGCCGGGCTTCCTGCCGCCGCTGCCGGACTTTGCCGCCCAGGCCCGCGGCGTGGGGCATGCCGGCCTCGCGCCCGACACCGACGGCGTGGCGCGCACGCTGTACCTGCTCGAGGGCTATCCGAACCAGCTGCAGCCCTACGTGGGCGCGCTGATGGCGCGGCGCGTCCCGCCGGCCGTGGTCGACCCCGAGGCGACGCCGGTCGACTGGTTGCGCCAGAGCCCGCTGCGCCTGCTTTTCGCCGGCCCGCGCGGCAGCTACCGCACCGTGCCCTACGTGAGCGTGCTGCGCGGCGAAGTGCCCGCCGAGCTGCTGCGCGACAAGCTGCTGCTCGTGGGCGCCACCGCGCCCGGCCTCGGCGACCAGACGCTCACGCCCAACGCCGGCATCCGCGGCGTGCTGCCCGGCGTGGAAGTGCATGCCAATGCCATCGACAACCTGATGCACGGGCGCAACGTGAGCGTGTCGCCCCCGCTGTGGCACGCGGCCTGGACCGTGGTGCCGCTGTGGCTCGCGCTGTGGCTGCTGGTCCGTCGGGGCCGGCACGCACTGCCGATCGCCGCCGGCCTCGCGAGCGCGTGCCTGCTGATCAGCAGCGTCGCCATGCTGGCGTGGCACCACTGGCTGCCGCCTGTGGCGCCGATGCTCGGCCTGGCCATCCTCTACCTGCTGTGGAGCTGGCGCCGTCTCGAATCGCAGTTCGTCTACCTGCGCAAGCGCGCACAGGTGCTCGACGCCCTGCCCGGCGGCACCTTCGAAGTCATGCCGGCCCGCTCGCCGGCGCCCGCCGATCCGGCGGAGCATCCCAAGCAGGCGCTCGACCGCGCCATTGCACGCCTGCGGCGCATGCAGCAGCTCATGGACAAGGCCATGCAGGCAATGCCCGTGGCCATGTTGATCTGCGACGAAGAGGGGCACATCGGGTCCGGCAACGCGGCGGCCTTCCGGCTGCTGGGCGGCGATGCCATGCCGTCGCACGACGACGATGGCATTGCACCGCCCGCGCTGCGCGGCGTGCGCCTGCCCGAGCTGATCGCGCCGCTGGCCGTGCCGCCCGCCAGCGGCGCGCCGGCCCGCACGGACGCCGCCCATTGGACCGACCGGCTGCACGGCGAATACGCGACCCCCGACGCGCGCGTGTTCCGCCTGGAGGCCGCGGCCTTCAGCGGCGACGCGCCCGAAGACCGCGGCTGGGTCGTGATGCTGCCCGAGCTCACGGCCGAGCGCGAAGCGCAGCGCCAGCGCGACGAGTGGCGCCAGTTCCTGTCGCACGACCTGCGCAGCCCGCAGGTCACGATCCTCAGCATCCTGTCGATGCATCCCACGGCCGATGCCGACATGCGTTCGGCCATCGGCCGCGAAGCCGAGCGCACCCTGGCGATGGCCGAGGGCTTCATGGATTTCGCGCTCGCCGAATCGGACGACTACCGCTTTGCGGACACGCACGTCGGCGCCGTGCTGCTCGATGCCAGAGACCAGGTGTGGCACTACGCGCAGTCTCATGGCGTGCGCGTCGAAGCGCGCATCGACGACGCCGCCGGCGACACGACCCTGCGCGCCGACGGGGCCTTGCTGACCCGCGCCATCGTCAACCTGCTGAACAACGCCATCCGCCACAGCCCGTCCGGCCGCCGCGTGGAATTGGGCATGGCCATCGAGCCCGGTGCCAACGGCGCGGACGCGGCCGGCGTCCGGATTTCCGTCAGCGACCAGGGCTCGGGCATGACGCCCGGACAGCTCGACGCCCTGCTCCATGCACCGCGCGGCCGGCGCGCCCCCACCGCGCCGGAAGCCGCCCCCGGCGAGACCAAGGGCACGGGCACGCGGCGCATGGGCCTGGGCTTTTCCGTCGTGCGCGCGGTGGTCCAGAAACACAACGGCACCCTGGGCGCGGACAGCACGCCCGGTGCCGGCACGACCGTCTGGCTGCGGCTGCCCCTGCCCGGTTCGCGCCCTAGCACATCGAAGTGACGGGTTTTCCAATCCCGATGGGGACAATGTTGTGGAAAACCGTGTGCGCAGCGCGCGAAACCCTTGCCTGGCGGGGCCTGCAACACGGTGCCTGCGAAACAGGCAGCGACGCTGAAAAACCTGGAGAAATATTTTTCTCGGCGTTTTCGCCACACTTTCGGCGCCGAATCGGGACGCGCCGCAGCACCGGCGGGACCACCGCAGCGCTCAGTCCGAGGGCTCGCTCGCCGCACCGTCGGCGAGCATGGCCGCGATGGCCGAGGCCTCCAGCCCGGCTTCGGCCAGGAGGCGCCGGGTGTCCGCGCCGCGACGCACGGGCGCGCGCAGCGAAGGCGTCAGCGGCTCGCTGGACGTGAAGCCGATGCCCGGCACCGGCACCCGCCGCGCGCCGTTCGGCAACGGCAGCTCCACGTGCGGCCAGTCGCACGCCATCTGTGCCGCCGCCTGTGCGGGGCGCACCACCGGCGTGGCGGGCACGCCGTGGCGGGTCAGCAGCGCATCCCATTCGGCCGTGCTCCTTCCGCCCAGCGCCTGGCCCAGCAGCGCCTGCGCGCGCGGCACGTCGCGCAGTTCGGCGGCCTCGTGCAGTGACGACAGCAGCGAGGCGTCCGTGCCGGTTTCGCGCAGCGCGTTCAGCAGCCCCTTCGCCTGGTCGGCCGCATTGCAGACGATGGCCAGCTGGCCGTCGGCCACCCCGAAAGTGCCCGACAGGGGGCTGCCGGAAAACGCGGTCGATGCGCTGCGCGGCATCTCCATGCCACTGACCAGCGGCCCGGCGTAGGTGGGCGCCATCAACGTGAGCGCCGCGCCCATCATCGACACCTGGAGCCATTCGCCGCGCACGCGCGCCTCGCCGTTCGGTCGGTCGCGCCGGTAGAGCGCGCTCATCACCGCCAGCGCGGCCTGCTGGCCCACGGCGTAGTCGACGAGCGGAAAACCCACCCGCTGCGGCTTGCCGTCGCGGTCGGCGTTGGCTGCCATCAGCCCGCTCGCGGCCTGGATCACGTGGTCGTAGGCGCGCCGGTCCGATGCGGGGCCGAAGCCGGTGATCGAGCAGACGACCAGCTGCGGATGGCGTGCGATCAGTTGCTGCGGATCGAAGCCGAGCGCCGCCAGCTTGCCGGGCCGGAAGTTCTCCAGCAGCACATCCGCGCTGCCGATCAGTTCGGCCAGCGCCTGTTTGGCCCGCGGGTCGCGTGCATCGATGGCCAGCGAGCGCTTGCCCGCGCCCTGCGTCACGAAGGTCTCGCCCAGTCCGAGGGCGGTCAGTTCGGCATCCAGGCCCTTGGCACGAATCATGTCGTCGCCGTCGGCGCGCTCGATGCGGATCACCTCGGCGCCGAGCAGGCCGAGCTGGTAGCCGGCGAAGGGGCCGGCCAGCACGTGGGTCCAGTCGATGACGCGCAAGCCGGCCAGGGGTGTGGGGGTCGATGTCATCGCGTCACTCCGGCTTGACGCCACTGTTCTTCACATAACGCGCCCAGCGGGCGATCTCTTCCCTGGCGAAGCGGCGGCCCTCTTCGAGATTGAACGCCAGCGGCTGCGTTCCGCTGCTGGCGCGCAGTTGCACCGACTCCGGCGACGCCGACGACTTGCGGATGGCCGCATGCAGCGTCTCGACGATGGGCGCGGGCGTGCCCGCGGGCACGAACACGGCGGTCCATCCGGTGATCTCGAAATCGGCAATGCCTTGTTCGCGGAACGTGCCGACGTCCGGCGTGGCCGGATAGCGCCGCGCGGCGGCCACGGCCAGCGGCTTCAGCTTGTTCCCGTCGATGAAGACCTTGGCCACCGACGCGTCGGAGAACGCGAAGTCGATGTGCCCGCCGGCCAGGTCCGCCAGCGATTGCGGGTTCGACTTGTAGGGAACCGTGACGGCGTCGATGCCCGCCGACTTGCGAAAGATCTCGCAGGCCACCTGTGTCACCGCGTTGCCGCTGCCGCACCTGAGCGCGTTCGGATGGGCCTTGCCGTAGGCCATCAGGTCGGCCAGGTTGCGCCACTTGGCGTTGGCCGCGACGTACAGCGAGATCGGGCTGCTGCCCAGGCCCGCCACCATCTCGAACGACCCGGGTTCATAGCCGAGCCTGGCCGGGAAGAACGAGAAATTGACGGCGTTGGTCGTGGCCGAGCCGATCAGCAATGTGTACCCATCGGGCTTCGCGCGCGCGGCCGCCGCCGTTCCCAGCGCGCCGTTGGCGCCTTGCTTGTTGTCGACGATGACGGGCGTCTTCAGGATGTCCGTCAGGTCCTTGGCCAGCACGCGCGCGCCGATGTCGGTGCCGCTGCCCGCGGCGAATGGAACCACCAGCGTGATGGGGCGTGAAGGATAGGCCGCCTGTGCGCAGGCCGAGGCAGTCCCCAGGGCCCACAAGGCGCACAGGGCGCCCAGGAAGAAAGAACTGCGAAGCATGAGGGGTGTGTCTCCTGGTGGTGTCCGGGCTGAACGATAGGTTGCCGCCCGGCGCGCAGCAACCTACATTCCGTGGCGACCTTTTCCACTTTGGAAAACCATGAACTTGAACGACCTCCATCTGGCTGTGGTGATCGCGCGCGAAGGCGGGCTGAGCCATGCCTCGGCCTGCCTCGGCATTTCACCGGGCACCCTGAGCAAGGCCGTGACGCGGCTCGAGCGCGCCACCAAGGTCAAGCTGTTCGAACGGCTGGCCCGGGGCATGCGCCCCACCGAGCTGGGCCAGGCCTTCCTGAAGCGGGCGCAGCGCATCGACCTGGACGCCGCCGACCTGCATGCGGAACTGCGCGACCTGCGGCAGGCGCGCGCGGGCGTGCTGCGCTGCGGTGTCGGCGACGGCATTCCCGACCGCTGGGTGCTGCCGGTGGTGGCCGCGCTCATCGAGCGCGGGATCCGCGTGGACCTGTCGGGTGGCAACTCCGACTCGCTCACGCGGGCCGTCGCCATGGGCGAGCTGGAGTTCGCCCTGACCGGCCTGCACAAGAAACCGGCGGCCGCGCTGGCATGGGAAGGCCTGCGGGACGACCCGCTGCTGCCCATGGCGCCGATCGGCCATCCGCTGGCGCGCACCAAACGCGAGGTGGGCTGGGACCAGCTCGCGCAGGCGCGGTGGATCGTCATGGCGCCCGGCACCTCGACGCACACCGAGTTCGAAGCGAACTTCCGCGCGCACCGGCTCGACCCGCCCGAGCCGGTGGGCACCTCGCGTTCGTCCCAGCGCGAGCTGGCGTTGGTGCGCTCGCTGGGCGCCTTGATGCCCGTGCCGCGTTCGGTCCTGAAAGAGCCGCCGGTCGCGGCGCAGTTCGTGCCCGTCAGCCCCGTCGGCGGATGGCGATCGACCCGCCGCGTGGGCATCGTGCGGCGCGCCGGCGGCTACCTCAGCCCCTCGGCATCGCAAGCGATGGAGGCGCTGGAAGACATCCTGCGCAAGGAGCGCTGACGACCGGAGGCGCAAGGCATGGCGCGCCGCGTGCGTTAGGCTCCACGATCCCTTCAACCCCTCCTCCCATGCACATCGAAGAACGCATCCACATCGCCGTCCCGCCCCGAGTCATCGACCGCATCTGGAGCGAGGTCGACCGATGGCACCTGTGGGACCCGGACACCAAGCAGGCCCGGCTCGACGGCCCCTTCGCCGTGGGCACCAAGGGCCGGATCGTTCCGCAAAAAGGCATGGGCGTTCCGATGGTGGTCACGGAGCGCTCCGAGGGCCAGTCGTTCACCGCGCAGGGCTACATCCCCCTGTTTCGCATGCACTTCAAGCACACGGTGTCTGCAACGGACAGTGGCTCGGACGTGGTGCACCGCGTGTGGTTCACCGGCGCCCTGGCCTTCCTGTTCGGGCCGGGCGTCGCCAAGCAGGTTCGGCATGGACTGCCCCGGACCATGCTGTCGCTGAAGGCCTATGCCGAGCAGCGCCACGCCACGTCGGGGCCCGGCGACGCCCCCTGAAAGCCGCCGCGCGCTGGCATCGCGCCGCAAATTCCCGCGCGCTGGCGAATGAAGGCGCATCATGGGCCGATGAACATCCAGCTCGGTTTCGAGATCGCCTACCAGTTTCCCCGGCCGACGCCGATGATCCTGGCCCTCAGCATTCACTACTCGCGCGCCTCGGACCTGCTGCGCCCGGACCATCTGCTCACGAAACCGGCCGTTCCCACCACCGCGTACCGTGACCTGTTCGGGAACTGGTGCACACGCCTGGTCGCCCCCGCGGGCCGCTTCGTGCTGAGCACGGACACCGTGGTCCACGACGGCGGCGCACCCGACATCGTCGTGCCCTCGGCGCCGCAGGTGCCGGTGGAGTACCTGCCCGAGTCCACCCTGCTCTACCTGCTGGGCAGCCGGTACTGCGAAACCGACCTGCTGTCCGACTTCGCCTGGCAGCGCTTCGGCAACGGCCCGACCGGCTGGGGCCGCGTGCAGGCGGTGTGCGACTTCGTGCACCAGCACATCGAGTTCGGCTACCCGCATGCGCGGCGCACCCGCTCGGCGTTCGAAGCCTTCAAGGAAGGGCAAGGCGTGTGCCGCGACTATGCGCACCTGGCCATCACGCTGTGCCGCTGCCTGAACATTCCGGCCCGCTATTGCAGCGGCTACCTCGGCGATGTCGGCACCCCGCCGCCGCACGGCACGATGGACTTCGCGGGCTGGTTCGAGGCCTTCCTGGGCGACCGCTGGTACACCTTCGACGCGCGCAACAACGTGCCTCGCATCGGCCGCGTGCTGATCGCGCAAGGGCGCGACGCCAGCGACGTCGCGCTGTCCAACACCTTCGGGCCCAACGAACTGGATGGGTTCAGGGTGTGGTGCGACGAGGTGCAATGAACTGAATCGCCGCTCTTCGCCGACGCCCCCGCGCTACGCGCTGCCCCAGCCTCCGCCCAGGGCCTTGTACAGGTTCACGGTGTTCACCGCCGCCTTGAGCTGCAGTTCGATCAGCTGCTGCTGCCCGGTGTACAGCTCGCGCTGCGCATCCTGGCTCGAGAAGTAGTCTTCCATGCCGCTGCGAAAGCGCGTGCGCGAGATGCCGGCCACCTTCTCAAGCACCTGCACGCGCGCCTGTTGCGCCTCCAGCTGCGGCTGCAGGTGGTCGCCGGCGATCAGCGCGTGGGCCACCTCGCGAAAGGCGACCTGCGCCGCCGATTCGTAGCCGGCCATCGCGGCGGCCAGCCGCTCTTCGCTGGCGCTCACGTTGGCCGACCGGCGGCCCCAGTCGAAGATCGGCAGCGACACGCCCAGCACGCCGGCCCAGCTGCTGTTGCCGCTGCTGAGCAAGGTCGACAGCTCCTTGCTGACGCCGCCGGCCAGCGCCGTGAGCGAAATGGTCGGCAGCATCGCGGCCTTGGCCGCGCCCACGCCGGCGTTGGCGGCCTCGACGCGCGCATAGGCCGCAAGCAGGTCGGGCCGGCGCTGCAGCAGGCTGGACGGCAGGCCGGCCGCGACCTGCGCGGTGGAACGCTCGGGCCAGGGCCGCGCGCTGCCCGTCTCGGGCGGCACGGGGCGCCCGACCAGCACGTTGAGCCACTGCAGGTCCTGTGCGACGCGCATGCGGTATTCCTCCTGCCGCACGCGCGCGGTCTGCAGCAGCGACTGCACCCGGTACACGTCGAGCTGCGCGGCACCGCCGACCGCACGGGCGCGGCCGATCGTGTCGGCATTGGCATTCAGCGCGGCCTCGTTGGACTCGGCCAGCGCAAGCAAGGCACGGTCGGCGCGCAGCGTGAGGTAGGCGTTCGACACCTCGCCCACGAGGTTCATGCGCGCGGCCGCGTGGTCCTTGTCGCCGGCCTCGGCAAGCGCGCCGCTTTGTTGCGCGGTGCTCTGCTGCCGGCCGAAGAAATCCAGCTCGTACGACATCACGCCCGCCTGGACGTCGAAGCTGTTGGACACGCGCCCGTCCGACGGCAGGTTGCCGACCGGGCTGAGCGAGCCCTGTGGCGTGGTCTGCGCGCGCTGGGCATGCGCCGACAGGCCCAGCGCCGGGAACAGCGAAGCGCGGTTGCCCGCATAGTTCGCGCGCGCCTCGCGGGCCTTCGCGGCATAGGCGCGCAGGTCGCGGTTCTGTTCGAGCGCGGTGGCGATCAGGCCGCGCAGCTCCTCGTCCTGCACGAAGCTGCGCCAGTCCACGGGCTGCGCGCCCGGCGCCGTCGTGCCCGCGGGCCATTGCGACGGCACCGACAGGTCGGGGTCCTTGAGCGGCGGCGTGAGGTTGCACCCGGTCGTCACCAGCACGATGCACACGGCCAGCACCGCGAAGAGCAGGCGCAGCGACAGGCGCGCGAAGCCCGCGCCCGGTGCGCGCATGCCCGCACTCGCGAACAGCGCCGACGCCGCCTGCCAGGGCCGCACCTGCACGGCCACGTGGCTCGGCGGCACGTTGAAGACGTGGCGCACGAGGTCTTCGCGCTGCGCCTCGGTGGCGGCGAACTTCAGCTCGGCGCCCGCCCTGCCGCGCGCGGCGAGGTGGGCCGGCAGCCAGCCGACCGGCTCGACATGCACCTCCAGCGGCTGCCCGACGCGCAGGCGCTTGAGCGGCCCCCGGCCTTCGAGCAGCGCGCCGTCGGCCGCGATGTTGACGAAGCGCGACTCGCCCTCGCCCGCCGCCGTGCGCACACGTGCCCGCGCACGCCAGGGAAAGCGCTCTTCCTGCTGCGGGCGCGGCAGGTCGACGCAGGCCATGAGCGCGCTCAGGCACAGCACCAGGGCGATGCCGGTCCACACGAGGTTGAGCTGGTCGCCCGGCGTCAGCGCCTCGCCGCCCAGGGCCGCCATCGCGGCCGCGCCCTGCAGCGCGACGAGCAGGCCGCCGAAGACCGCCACCAGCTTCCAGTGCACCACGGTGCGCGAGCGGTCCAGCCCCTTGGCCGTCACCTTGAACGGATGGCCGAAGGGCTTCAGCATCGCGCGCGCCAGCGTGCCGCTCACGGCCATCGCCGCCACCAGCTGGCTCACCTCGCTGAACACGGGCAGGCAGCGCCGCTGGCTGACCCAGTAGCTGTAGGCCCAGAACATCACGAGCGACGGCAGGCCGTAGGCCGCAAAGGCCTGCGGCGTGGCATGGAAGGCCGAGACGCCGGCATACCAGTACAGCGCCGGCGCCAGCAGCACCAGCACCATGAAGGGCTTGCCCAGCCAGTGCAGCAGCCCGTGCAGGAAGTGCATCCGCGCCGACAGGCTGTAGCCCGGGCCGCGCAGGGGCCCGTCGGGCAGCAGCGCGAGCTGCACGGTGCCCAGGCACCAGCGGCTGCGCTGGTTGATGTAGTCGATGATGCTCTCGGCCGACAGCCCGTTGGACAGCCGCTCGCCCAGCCAGCGCGTGATGCGGCCGTGGCGCAGCAGCAGGTAGGTGGTGTGGATGTCTTCGCACACGCTGCCCACCGGGAACCCGCCGGCCTCGGTGATCGCGTCGCGCCGCACGATGAACGAGGTGCCCACGCAGAACGCCGAATCGACCGCGTCCTTGGCGGGCTGCAGCACGTCGAAGAACACGCGCTGCTCGTCGACCCAGCTGTCGGTGGCGCGCAGGTTGTGCTGGATGGGGTCGGCGTTGTAATAGAACTGCGGCGTCTGCACCAGCCCCACGCGGCGGTCCTCGAACAGGCCCAGCATGCGATAGACGATCTGGCGCTGCGGCGCGAAGTCGGCGTCGAGCACGAGGATGAACGGCGCGTCGGTCACGCCCGCGGACAGGCGCAGGCCGTTGTTGAGGTTGCCGGCCTTGGCGTGGCGGTTGTCGGGCCGCCGCGCGTAGTGCACGCCGCGGCGCTCGCAGTACGCGCGCAGCCAGTCGCGCCGCGTGTCGTCGAGCACCCAGACGTTCAGCCGCGGGTAGTCGATGGCCTGCGCGGCGATGATGGTCTTCTCGAGCACGGCCAGCTCTTCGTTGTAGGTGCAGATGAAGACATCGACGGCCGGCACCTCCTCGCCACGCGCATGGCGTTCGCGCAATGCGGCCTCGCCCCGGTCGGCCTGCGCGCGATTGTCGCGGCGCCGCATGAGCATGTGGATCGACATCAGCGTGTAGACGATGGCCGTCAGTTCGAAGCCCAGGAACACCCAGGCGAACAGGGTCTCGAAGCCCAGGTCCGAGGGCGGCATCGTGGCGACCACGCGCCAGACGGCGTAGCGCAGCAGCAGCAACGCAGTGAGCGCACCGAACAGCACGCGGTGGGTGATGCGCTCGACCCTGGCCCAGGTCATGAGGAGCAAGGCGAGCCCCCCGACCAGGGCGTTGAGCTGGAATTCCGGTGTGGCGATCAGGCTGGACATGAGGGGACTTCCGATGCGGCGGTCTTGCCGGTGAAGGGGTTGAAACCCGTGGCGGCCAGGGCGATCCAGGCGGTCGCGCCCAGGTGCGGCCAGCGGTAGTAGAAGAAATCGGCACCGGTCGAATCGGGGCCGATGGCCAGGCCGGTGGCAATGCGCGCGCTCGGCGTGGCGTAGTACAGGCCGTTGCCGGCGCGCTGCGAGGCCAGCAGCTGCCACAGCGCCTCGGGCGCCGCGCCCTTGCGGGCCACCAGCGTGGCGGCCGCCTGCGCGCTGCCTTCGGTCCAGATGCCGTCGGGCTCGCGCGAGAAACCGTAGCCCGCGCCGACGCGGTGGTGCTTCTCGACCCAGTCGAGGCTGCGCACCCAGGCGCAGGAGCCCTCGGGCGCCGCGAGCAAAGGCCACAGCTGCGCATCGAGGCCGGAGCCTTCGGTGGAAATCGTGGCGCCATCCTCCTTGGTGCCGATGTGGAAGCGCTGCTCCGACGGGTTCCACATGCGGCCCACGAAGTCGAGCGCGGTGCGCGCCTGGCGTGGCTCGGGTCCGTCCGGCTGGCCGTCGGCGCGCACGGCCCGTGCGGCCCACGCCGCCGCCACGGCGATGTCCAGGTTGTGCTCGGTCGACTTCCAGGTCTGCGCGCGCTGCGCGTGGTCCCAGCCGTGGCGCCCGCCGTTGTAGCCGTCGGGGCCGTTCCGGGCGCGCGTGTTCTGTTCGGTCCAGGCCAGCAGCCGTCGCGCGGTCGCCAGGTAGGCGGGCGTGGGTTCGGCCTGGTGCAGGTTCAGCAGCAGCAGCGCGGCCCAGGCCACGTTGCCGGTGGCGGTGCTGACCTGGTAGGCATCGGCGATCCACTGCTTGCGCCCGGCGTCCCAGCGGCCGGGCAGCGCGGGCTTTTCCTCGGTGACCGGCCCGGCGCGGTAGGCATTGCGCACGCGCCCGTCGGGCATCGTCTGGTCGTGCGCCACCGCCCGCACCACGGCGTCGCCGATGCGCCGGGCGGCGGCGCGCTCGCCGCACGCCAGCAGCGCGATGCCGGCCAGCGCGTTGTCGTAGGTGAAGCCGGCGCCCGCCAGCGCAGGCTCGAACGGCGGCTCGCCCTGTGCATTCGCCGGGCGGTAGCTGCTCAGGAACAACGGCCCCGACGTGGCGCCGCCCTGGTCGTGCGCGACGGCGCGGCGCAGCCCGTCGCAGCTCTCGCGCGCAAGGGCCTTTTGCGTGGCGCCGGGCGAAGGTGAAGGTGCAGCAGCAGCAGCAGCAGCGACGCCGGCAAGCGCCATCGATGCGGCGGCGCACCGTGCCACGGCACGGAAAGAAAAAGGGATCGACATGGCGTTCTCGGTGGGCTGCGCGACATGCTTTCTCACGCCTTGGCGAGGCTGGCCGAGACCACCTTGCCCGGCACGCACAGGGTCTGGCGGCTGCCGTCTTCCGAGGGCGGCGGTTCGGGCGCCTCGATGCGTGCCACCGCATAGATCGAGCCCTGCTCGGCAAAGGGGAAGGGCACGCTGTACGTGCTCTGCAGTGCATCCGAGGCCACGGGCAGCAGCTGCTCGACGCGCGCCTGCACGTCGACGTTCTGCGCCACCTTCACGTCGAGCTTGGAGCCGACGCTCAGCCGCTTGGCCAGCCGCGCGGGAAACACGGCGACGACGCCGATCCGGCTGCAGTCGGTCACGCGCACCAGCGAGGAGCCTGCCGTGACATACGCGCCCTCGGGCGCCAGCACCGTGTGCACCATGCCGGGCTGGCTCGCCTTGACCTCGTAGGCGGCGAGCTTGTCGACGCGGCGGCGCTCTTCGTCCTCGAGCTGCGTGATCTGCGCGAGCTGCTTGACGATCGCGGTGCCGTCCTGGCGCGCGCGGTCGCTGCTGTTGCGCAGCGCTTCACGCCGGCTCGCGAGCGTCTGGAACAGGCTGTTGCCGCTGGTGCCCACGAAGGCGCCCTGCCCCGCGCTCGCCACCGTCTGCGCCTGTCCCGCGAAGGCCTGCTCGGCCACCGCTGCATTGGCACGCGCGGTGCTCAGCTGGGCCTCGGACGCGTTCATCACCTGTTCGCTGATGGCGCCCTCTTTCAGCAGCGCTTCGTTGGTGCGCACCTTGTTCTCCTGCTCGGCCACCACGCTGTGCGCCACGTCGCGCTGGCGCTGTGCGATCTCCCAGGCGTCCCAGGTCTGCGCCAGCGAGGCCTGACGGGTCACCTGCGCCTGCTGGCCGATGGAGCGCATCTCCTGGCTGTCGGACTTGTACTGGTTGCCCAGCTGCGACAGCTGGCTCTGCAAGGCCAGGCGCTGCGTGGTCAGCGTGGTAAGGATCTCCTGGCTGACGGTCGGGTTGCGCACCGTGGCCACCACTGTGCCGGGCGCCACCGCGTCGCGCGTGCGCACCGCCATCTGCGTCACCACGCCGTTGATCGGCGACGTGACGATGCCGACCGGCGCCTGCAGCACGGCGCGCGTGGCCTGCGAGGACAGGAGCGGCGCGACCAGCGTGGCCACCATCAGCCACAGCACGAAGGCCAGCAGCGCATAGGCCGCCAGCTTCGGAACGAAGGCGCCCCGCTGGCGCCGGGCACTTCCGGCACCCGGGGCGCGCGGTCGGCCCGGTTCCGACGGAAAAGGAATGGGTCTGGACACTCGCATAACCACCTCTTGGAAACATCGACGGCATGCCGGCGAACGGCATGCCGTCTGGTGAAGAAAGAGACTCGAATCAACCTCCCGACCCCTCGGTCCGCGCCTTCGATTTTTCGTGCTGCGGTGCAATAAAGGTACGCCCAAAGCGCGGCCCGTCCTGCTTCCGGGAGAAACAAGATGTGCGAACTTCACATCTACTTTTCGGCTGCAGACCGGGCGAAGTCCTACATAGGTGTTGCGGCGGTGGGGGTTGACACGGGCTGGGCGTGTCGGCACGCACGGAACAGCGCGCGATCGCGTTTGTCTCGAAGGCCCGCGGGCATGGCGCAGGGCGAGGTCCGATGAAGCGGCCCGCTGCGCGCGCGGCGTCGAGAACGCGGCTTCGGCGTCGGGTTCAACAGGCCGTAACGATATTGCCGCGATTGGTCACAGCCGCCGCGGGGGCGCTGTGGCGGGTACGCATCAGCGACGGTCATCAACCCCGGTGAGCCCCATGCCCTTCGCGACATGGGGACACGCCCAGGCTGCGGCATGCGCGCGTTCTTCCTTTGCACCACCGGCTTTTCGGCGGTTGTCCTACACCTTGGGCCGCGCAGAAGACTAGACCTGTACCTGCGCCGGTTCAGGGCCGTGCGCTCCCCTTTCCTGCCATGAACCACGGCCGCCCAACTTACTTTTTCTTCAAAGGATTCCAGATGCGAAAAGTCAACGCTGTGATGACCCGCGATGTCGAGGTCATCAGTCCCGACGCCACCATCGCGGAGGCCGCCAGGCGCATGCGCGACGGCGACTTCGGGATGATGCCGGTGGGCGAGAACGACCGCATGATCGGCGCGATCTCGGACCGCGACATTGCCGTGCGCGGCATCGCCGAGGGACACGACGGCAACGCCAAGGTGCGCGACGTCATGTCGGACGGCATCCGCTGGGCCTACGAGGACGACGCCGTCGATCATGCGGCGCAGCTCATGGCCGAGCACCAGATCCGGCGCCTGCCCATCGTCAACCGCGACAAGCGGCTGGTGGGCATCCTGGCACTGGCCGATGTCGCGGTGAAGGAGCCCAAGGTCAAGCCGGCCGCCGAGGCGCTGTGCGGCATCTCGCAACCCGTCGAGGCCTGAGAAGGTCTGACCAGGCGAGGTCCTTCACCCCGATTCACTGTCCCTTCCCTTTCTTCCTGGAGGACTTGCCATGCACGTCGCACCTTTCCACCTGCTTGCAGCCGCCGCCGTCGCGGCGAGCCTCGCCGTGACCGGTTGCACGGTCACCCGCCCCAGCGGCGCGGCGAACGACATCCCGGCGTCGTCGGCATCGGCCATCGATGCCCAGGTCGATGCCTCGCTGGCCCGGCTCTATGACACCGTCGCCGGTTCGCGCGCGCTCGTCGCCGGCGCGCAGGGCGTGCTGGTGTTCCCGTCCGTGGTGGGCGGAAGCTTCGGCATCGGCGCCGACTATGGTCGCGGTGCCCTGCGCAGCGGCGGCCGCACGCAGAGCTACTACAGCACGACCGCCGGCTCCATCGGCTTCCAGGCCGGTGCGCAGTCGAAGGCCGTGTTCTACGTGTTCACCTCCAGGGAGGCGCTGGACAAGTTCCGCCAGAGCCGGGGCTGGACGGTGGGCGTCGACGCGACGGTGGCGCTGGCACGCTACGGTGCCAACGGCGTCGTCGACAGCAGCACCTTCCGGCAACCCGTGGTCGCTTTCGTGATGACCAATGTGGGCCTGGAGGCGGGTGCGTCGGTGCAGGGGGCGAAGGTCACCGAAATTCGACCTTGATGCTCGTCATCGGATGACGGGCATCCGGTCGGAAGCGCCATCGACAAGGAGCGCCCGTCATCATGCTCAACGGAGCCGAAGCCCACCCGATCCAATCTGCGACGCGCGCGTTGTTCGAGCGCTATGAGCGGGAATTCAATGCGGGGCTGACCGGCGAAGCCGACCTCGAAGCCGTGGCGGCGCTCTACGCCGCGTGCTTCATTGCCGCTTCGCCCGCCGGCGTCTTCACGGGCAAGAACGATGAAGAACTCAGGCGCGTGTCCGCGAAGGGGTTCAAGCATTACCGCGACACCGGCGTGCAGCGGATGAACGTGCGCAACCTGGACATCTCGGCCATCGACGAATGGCACGGGCTCGCCCGCGTGGCGTGGAGAGCGATCTACAAGGTCGACGGGGCGCAGAAGGTGATCGACTTCACCAATGTCTATCTGGTGCGGCTCGAGGGCGACACCGCGAAGGTGTTCGGCTGGATCACCGGCGATGAGGCCGAGGTGCTGCGGCAGCACGGCATCGGGTGAGAGGCTGCCGGGCGCCGAGGAATGGGGGCTGGAGCGGGTGAAGGGAATCGAACCCTCGTATGAAGCTTGGGAAGCTGCCGTTCTACCATTGAACTACACCCGCAGCAGGCGCGGATTCTAACGTCAGTTCACTCGCCCCCAACGCACGCTCAGGTCTGCAGCGCATCCCTTCGCAGCCGCAGCGCCGCACGCCCTTGCGGCGTGACGAGCAGGACGACGGCGACGCGCGGGCCCGTGCCGCTGGCGGCCGGTGGCAGCACGGCTTCGATGAGGTGCGCGGCGACCAACATGGTCGCGCAGTGGATGTCGGCTTCGTCGCGGACCGCCATCGGGAACGACGCGTCTTCGATGCGCTCCAGAAAGTCCATGGGCATGGGAAGGCTCCTGAGGAAACGAGGCGCAGTCTAGGTCGTTGCGCCCCCGAAAATGCAGCCCGGATGGGTTGCTTTTGTAACCAAATCGACAGGTCGCACGGTGCGAGCGCCGTGCGAGAACTTTCGCCCGACAGCGCCTCGCCACCCGCGTCTCAGCGCGGTGCACGCATCCGTGCGAAATCGGCGCAGGCCAGCACGATGGGCCCGTGCGGATCGGCCCTGAAGCGCGCCACCGCCGCCGCCGAGATCACGTCGAAATGCCGTTTGCAGGCATGCAGCGTGTGCTCGCCGATTTCCTTCGCGCCGAGCGCATCGTGCAGCACGTCTTGCGAAATCTGCGCCAGCACGCGCGCGCCGTCGGGACCGTCGGGGTACACGGCGAAACGCACCGTGGCCGTATCGAAGCAGTAGATGCCTTCGAAGTCCATCGCCTTGTCTCCTTCATCGCAGCGCAAGGATTCGGCGCGCGCGCTGCGCAGCGTGGTGATGGATTTGCACGCATGTTGAAGAGGGAAGCGGCCTACAGCTGCGGTCCGCGCGCCTGGCCCTCACCCGGCCTCGCCCGCGCGTGCGGCCTTGGCCCACACGAAGACCGGACACCTGGCCGATGCGGCGCGGCCCGAATGCGGGCACACCTGAGGCTATGGCCCGTTCCGACACGCCCCTCGCAACCTACCAGGCGAAGCGCGACTTCGCCGTCACCGACGAACCCGCCGAAGGCGGCAAGGCCCGGCCGCACGCGCCCGCCTTCGTGATCCAGAAGCACGCGGCGCGGCGGCTGCACTACGACTTCCGGCTCGAACTCGACGGCGTGCTGGTGTCGTGGGCCGTGCCCAAGGGGCCGAGCCTCGACCCCGCGCACAAGCGCATGGCCGTGCATGTGGAAGACCACCCGCTGTCGTACGCCGGCTTCGAGGGCGCGATTCCCGAAGGCCACTACGGCGCGGGCGACGTCATCGTGTGGGACCACGGCACCTGGGAGCCCGTGGGCGATCCGCGCAAGGGCCTGGCCGCGGGCAAGCTCGCGTTCCGGCTGCACGGCCAGAAGCTCGAAGGGCTGTGGGAACTCGTCAGGATCGCCAAGGGCGGCGATCGGCAGGAGCCCTGGCTGCTGTTCAAGAAGCGCGATGCCTTCGCGCGCTCGCATGCCGAGTACGACGTGGTGTCCGCGCTGCCCGACAGCGTGGCCGGAGCGCGCAAGACCGCCAAGGCCAAGACCGCGCCCACATCGCCCGCCTTGCCCGCAACGGGCGCGGTGAAGGCACGCCTGCCCGCCAGGCTTTCGCCGCAGCTCGCGACGCTCGCCACCGGCGTGCCCGAAGGCGCACCCGGCGACTGGATCTTCGAGATCAAGTTCGACGGCTACCGCCTCATGGCGCGCATCGGCAACGGCAAGGCACGCCTGCTCACGCGCGGCGGCCACGACTGGAGCGCGAAGCTGCCGAAGCTGGTGGCCGAGCTGGAGCGCCTGGGCATCGGCAACGCCTGGCTCGACGGCGAGATCGTCGTGCCCGACAAGAACGGCACGCCCGACTTCAACGCGCTGCAGAACGCACTCGACCGCGAACGCGCCGACCCCATCGTGATGTTCCTGTTCGACGTGCCCTTCTTCGAGGGCTTCGACCTGCGCCACACGCCGCTCGCCGAACGCCGCCGCCTGCTCAGGCAGCTGATGGATGCGCACGCCACGCGCCGCCTGCGCTTCAGCAGCGACTTCGAGGCCGATGTCGACTCGATCCTGCAATCGGCCTGCCGCATGAACCTCGAGGGCGTGATCGCCAAGCGCGCCGACGCGCCGTATGTCTCGCGCCGCAGCGACACCTGGCTCAAGCTCAAGTGCATCCGGCGCCAGGAGTTCGTGGTGTGCGGCTACACGCTGCGCACCGACAGCCCGACGCGCATCGGCAGCCTGATGCTGGGCGTGCACGCGAAGAATGGCGAGCTGGTGTCGGTCGGCGGCGTCGGCACCGGCTGGAACGACCGCGAGGCGCGCGACATTCGCCGCCAGCTCGCCGCGCTCGATACCGACCACGCGCCGTTCACCGGCGGCGAGGCCAAGCCCGGCCGCCGCCGGCCGGGCGGCACGCGGCACTGGGTGAAGCCGACGCTGGTGGCCGAGGTGCGCTTCGCCGCATGGACGCCGGACGGGCAGATCCGCCACGCGTCTTTCGTGGCGATGCGCGACGACAAGCCCGCGTCGGAGATCGTGCATGAAGAGCCCCGTGACATCGCACCTGCCTCTCGCGAAAAAGGCACGAAGGCCATGAAGACCTCATCGAAGAAATCCGCCTCCACCGTCGGCGGCGTCGCCGTGAGCCACGGCGAGCGCGTGATCGATGCGGCTTCGGGCCGCACCAAGCTCGACCTCGTGCGCTACTACGAATCGGTGGCCGACGACATGCTGCCGCACCTGAAGGGCCGCCCCTGCGCGCTGGTGCGCGGGCCGCAGGGCGTGGGCGGCGAGATCTTCTTCCAGAAGCATGCCGAGAAGGTCCACATCGCCGGCGTGAAGCAGCTCGACCCGGCCCTGTGGCCCGGCCACCCGTCGATGCTCGAGGTCGGCACGCGCGAGGCCTTGCTGAACGCGGCGCAGTTCAACGTGATCGAGCTCCACACCTCGAACGCGACCTCGACGCACTTCGACCGGCCCAACCGCATGATCTTCGACCTCGACCCGGGCGAAGGCACGCCGTGGGCGCATGTGCAGGAAGGCGCGCTGCTGATGCGCACGCTGCTCACCGAACTGGGCTTGGCCTCATGGCTCAAGACCAGCGGCGGCAAGGGCCTGCACGTGGTCGTGCCGCTGCGCATGCACTACGACAACGACACCGTGAAGGCCTTCTCGCGCGCCATCGTGCAGCACATGGCCCACGTGATCCCTTCGAAGTTCGTAGCCAAGAGCGGACCCTCGAACCGCGTCGGCAAGCTCTTTGCCGACTACCTGCGCAACGGCGTGGGCGCGACCACGGTGGCGGCCTACTCGGCGCGGGCGCGGCCGGGCATGGGCGTGTCGATGCCGGTGCGCTGGGACGACCTCGCCGGCCTCAAGAGCGGCGCGCACTGGACCATTTCCACCGCGCGCGAACACCTGTCGTTCCAGTCCGAAGACCCCTGGGCCGCCTACTGGACCACGCGCCAGCCGCTGGGCGAGGCGATGAAGCGGCTCGGCTTCAAGAAATAACCAAGGAGACACACCATGGCCACGAGAACCCTCTGGAAAGGCGCCATCACCTTCGGGCTGGTCCACATCCCCGTGGGCCTGCACACCGCCAGCACCGAACAGGGCATCGACTTCGACTGGCTCGACAAGCGCAGCATGGACCCCGTGGGCTACAAGCGCATCAACAAGCGCACGGGCAAGGAGATCGCGCGCGAGCAGATCGTGAAGGGCTTCGAGTACGAAGACGGCAAGTACGTCGTGATCTCGCCCAAGGAGATCGAGGCCGTCTACCCGCGCACCACGCAGACCATCGAGATCCAGCGCTTCCTCGACGTGGGCGAAATTCCCTTCGTGTACCTGGAGCGTCCCTACTACCTCGCGCCGATCAACAAGGGCCAGAAGGTCTACGCGCTGCTGCGCGAGGTGCTGGTGAAGACCGGCAAGGTCGGCCTGGCCAAGGTGGTGATCGCCACCAAGCAGCACCTGGCACTGCTGATTCCCTTCGGCAAGGTGCTGGTGCTCAACCTGCTGCGCTGGGGCGACGAGATCAAGGACGCCGACGGGCTCGACCTGCCGGCCGCCGGCATCAAGGGCGCGAAGCTGTCGGCCACCGAGATGAAGATGGCCGAGCAGCTGGTCGGCGACATGTCGGGTCCGTGGAACCCCGACGAATTCAAGGACGAGTTCAAGCACGCCGTGATGAAGATCGTCGAGAAGAAGGTCAAGGCGGGCGACACGGAGACGGTGGTGCAGCCGGAAGAAGAAGCACCTGAGGGCGGCGCCGAGGTGATCGACCTGACCGAGCTGCTCGCGCGCAGCCTGCGCAGCGGCAAGCGCACGCCGCCTGCGGCGAAGAAACGTGCGGCGAAGTCGACGGCTTCTGCACGTAAGACCGCGCACAAGCCTGCTGCGGCCAAACGCGCGAAGAGCGTGGCCCGCAAGGCGGCCTGACTAGCGCCGCGGCGCTTTCGCAGCCCCCGGCAGCGCCGCCACGCGCTGCGCCAGGAAGTCGACCAGCACCTGCACGCGCAGCGGCAGTTGCCGGCGCGGCGCATAGAGCAGGTGCAGCTCCTGCGCCGGCCCCGTGTGCCGCGCGAGCACGCGCACCAGCCGCCCCTGGGCGAGCAGGTCCGCCACCATCCACGTGGGCTGCAGCGACACGCCCGCGCCCGCCAGCACGCTGTCGAGCAGCGCCACGGCGTTGTTGACGCGGTAGCGGCTGCGCACCGGCACGGCCACCGCGCCGTCGGGGCCTGTGAGCAGCACGCCGTCGTCGCCTGCCGCATAGCGCAGGTAGTCGTGCGCCAGCAGGTCCTGCGGCGTGCGCGGCTTGCCGCGTGCGGCCACGTAGTCCGGCGAGGCGACGAGCACGCGCGGCCAGCTGCCGAGGTGGCGCGCGACGAGGTCGGGCGGCAGCGCGCCGCCGACGCGCAGCGAGACGTCGATGCGCTCCTCGCGCGGATCGACGAAGCGGTCGTCGAGCACCAGCTCCAGTTCGATGTCGGGGTACAGCCGCAGGAACTCGACCGCCATCGCGTTGAGATGCCGCTGCCCCAGCGTGACCGGCGCGCTCAGGCGCAGCAGGCCGCGCGGTTGCTGCACCTGGGCGCGCGCGTCGGCCACAGCGTCGCCGTAGTCCTCGAGCATGCGGCGCGCGCGTTCGTGAAAGCGCTGACCCTCCTCCGTGAGGCTCAGGCCCGTGGCCGCGCGCCGCAGCAGCCGCACGCCCAGCGACCGCTCCAGCCCAGCGACGAGCTTGCTCACGGTGGGCTGCGTGGTGTCGAGCGCGCGGGCCGCGCCCGAGAGGCTGCCGAGCTCGACGCTGTGCACGAAGGCGGAGAGTGCGCGAAGGGTGTCCATGGGGTCATTCGAATCAGGAATGTGATGCATGCCATTCTGCCTCCTACCCCTCGCGATTCGAATAGAAGAAAGTTCGTCCATCGACACTTCTTTCACCTGAGGACATTCACATGACCGCTTCGCGACTCACCTCCCTCCTGCGCCAGGGCGCGCTCGCCCTTTCCCTCGCGGGCGCCGCCACCGTCTCCGTTGCAGCGCCCACCCACTGGAGCCCCAGCTGGATGGCCGCCACCCAGCCGCTGTGGGACCCAAGCTTCGTTCTGCCCGTCGGCATTCCCGCCCGCTTCGAGCGGCAGACGCTGCGCCATGTGGCGCGCCTGAGCATCGGCGGCACGCGGCTGCGCGTGGTGATCAGCAACGAAGGCGGCACCACGCCGCTGCACATCGGCGCCGCCCGCGTGGCCCGCCATGCGAACGGCTCGGCGGTCGTCGAAGGCACCGACCGCGTGCTGCGTTTCGGGGGCCGGACCGACGTGACCGTGCCACCCGGCGCACGCCTCGTGAGCGACCCGGTCGACCTGCCGCTGCCCGCGCTGAGCGAGGTGGCCGTGTCGCTCTACCTGCCGGAACCCAGCCAGCCCGCAGGCTTTCACTTCGATGCGCGGCAGACGCTGTACATCGCCGACGGCGACCTGAGCGCCGCCGCGCGACTGCCGGCCGCCGCCACCTCGTGGAGCACGCGCGTCTACGTGAGCGGGCTGATCGTCGAGACGCCCCAGGCGCCCGTCACCGTCGTCGCGCTGGGCGACTCGATCACGGACGGCAACGGCTCGACGCCCGGCGCCCACACGCGCTGGCCCGACGCGCTGGCCGAACGGCTCGCGCCGCGCGGCGTGGGCGTGCTCAACGCCGGCATCTCGGGCGGCCGGCTGCTGAAGGACGGCATGGGCCGCGCGGCGCTCGAACGCGCGGGCCGCGATGTGTTCGCGCAGCCCGGCGTGCGCGCGATGGTCGTGCTGCTGGGCACCAACGACATCGGCTGGCCCGGTGGCCCCTTTGCACCGCAGGAGCCCGCGGTGCGCGCCGAGGCCGTGATCCAGGGCTTTCGCCAGCTGATCGAGATGGCCCACGCCCACAACGTGCGCATCGTGGGCGCGACGATTCCGCCGAATGAACGTGCGCTCGAAGGCACGCCGCTGGCCGGCCACCACTCGCCCGAGAAAGACAAGGTGCGCCAGGCCATCAACCGCTGGATCCGCGAAAGCGGTGCCTTCGATGCGGTGGTCGATGTCGACGCCCTGCTGCGCGACCCGGCCCGGCCGATGCGGCTCAAAGCCGCCATGGATTCGGGCGACCACCTGCATCCCGGCGACGCCGGCTACCGGGCGATGGCGGCGGCCATCGACCTCGACGCCCTGCTCGGCAACGATCTTCGATAGACTGCAAATATACTGTACATAAATACAGTCTTTTCTCTAGAATGGCTCGTCTCCAAGAACAACATTCGAGGCGACGCCATGACCACCGCCAACCCGCCTGCGCCCTCGGCGCAGGTGCTTTTTTTCTCCTCGCGACAGCATCCGTTGCAGTCGCGTTCGCGCACCACCGGCAAGACAGGCCGGATTTCGAACTGGCCCTTCCGCGTGACGCGGGAGCACGGCCACGACGACAGCAACGAACAGGATGACATCCGCGTTCAGGCGGCGCGCGTCATCCGGACGACGGCCGCGCATTGGTGGCCGCCGGAGCCCTGAACCGCCTTTTCATCCTTCTTCCCCCGGAGAACTGCAATGGACGACTTCCACCGTGGCGATGCGTTTGCGAACGGGCCCGAACCCGACTGGGACTCCCCCGCTTTCGAGAGGCAACGCCACCTTCTCATCGCGCTGTTTCCCGAGCCCGAGGTGCAAGCGGCGATCGAAGCGCACCGCAAGGAATGGATCTGGCCCAAGGGCCACTACTTTCCTCGCAGCCCGCGACTGCACCTGACGCTCCACTGCTTCGGCGACCAGCCCAAGGATGTCGAGAAACGCCTGCGTGAAGCACTCGCCCAGGTTCGGGTGCGGCCCATGAGCCTCGTGCTGGACAGCTCGCGCACATGGCGCAACGACATCGCGGTGCTGCAGCCCGCCGAGCACGGCGCTTTGCGCACCCTGCATGCGGACATCGGCCGTGCGGTCCAGAAGGCGGGCATCGTCACGGAAACGCCGATGTTCACACCGCACATCACCATCGCCCGCCGCACCGAGGGCGCGGCCTACCCGATGCGCCTGCCGCCGATCCCGTGGCGCGTGAGGAAATTCCTGCTCGTGCGCTCGTTCACTTCGCATCCCGTCGAGCACAAGGTGCTGGCCACCTACGAGGCCGACGAAGAAGACAAAGAAGACGGCGTCTGACAAGGGCCGGCCGGCTTTCGTGGCCTGATCGGGTGAGACAATTTTTGGCGCCCATCGAACCCACGCCACGCCCGCCGCATGCTGACACCACCCGATATCGCCCCCGACGCCGTTCAAGCGCGTCTCGCCGAAACCTACGACCTGCAGGTGAAACGCGCGGAATTCCTGCCGCTGGGCGCCGACGTCGACTCGGCCGCGTTCCGCATCGAGGCCTCGGACGGCCGCGCCTATTTCCTGAAGCTGCGCCGCGGCGGCTTCACGCCCGCCGTGGTCGACGTGCCGGCCGTGCTGCATCACACCTATGACATCGACGCCGTGATGGCCCCGCTGCTCACGCGCACGCGGCGGCTCAGCGTGCAGGACCAGGGCTTCGACTGGGCGCTCTACCCCTTCTTCGATGGCGTCGACGGCTTCACGCGCGCACCGACCGACCGGCAATGGACCGCGCTCGGCACCGCGCTGAACGCCATCCACCGCACCGAGCTGCCCGAATCTCTGCGCGCGGGCCTGCCGCGCGAAAGCTATTCGCACCACTGGCGCGAAGGCGTGCGTGGCTACCAGCGCCGCTTCATCAACGGCGTGGCGGGCGACGATCTGGTCAAGCGCTTTCTGGCCTTCTGGGACGCGCACGACGAAGAGATCGATTCGATCGTCTACCGCAGCGAACAGCTCGCCTCGATCCTGCTCGAGAAGTCGCTGCCGCAGGTGCTGTGCCATGCCGACCTGCACGCGGGCAACGTGCTGCTGGGCGACGACGACCGCCTGTGCATCGTCGACTGGGACACGCTGACCCTCGCGCCCAAGGAGCGCGACCTGATGTTCATCGGCGGCGGGGTCGGCGGCGTGTGGAACCAGCCGCGCGAAGAAGCGCTGTTCTTCCAGGGCTACGGCACGAGCGAGGCGGTCGACACGCTCGCCCTCGCCTACTACCGCCACGAACGCATCGTGCGCGACCTGCTCGAGTTCTGCGACCAGATGTTCGACCCGCAGGCCAGCCGCGAAGACCGCGAGGAAGGCCTGCGCCAGATGGCGAGCCAGTTCGATCCGGGCAACGTGGTCGCCGTCGCACACCGGGACTACGACGCCATCACCTGAAGCACCCGAAGGGCGCGGGTCAGATCAGCAGGTCCTGCGCGTCGTCCTCGAAGCCCGCCACGGGCTGCGCCTTGGCCAGCGCCAGCCACACCGAAAAAGGAATGCGCTCGAAGGCGCGGTGCACCGCGGCGCGTGCCACCACGAGACGCTCGCCCTCGAGCACCATCACGCCGCATTCGGCCGGGATCTCGTCGGGTGACGCGATGCAGCGGCCCTTGGCGTCGTTGCCCAGCACGTACCAGCACTCGCCGCCCAGGTCGAGGTAGGCCGCGCGCTTGTCGGGCTTGCGCAGGTCGCCCAGCAGGTCGGCGCGGCTGACCTTCACCTCGTGCACGATGGGATGCGCATAGGCCTCGACGCTGGTGTTGCGAATCGAAAAGACATCGGGCCGCGCCATGCACCAGCGCGGCTTGCCGCCCTCCTCCAGCGGTGGCAGCCGGGCGCGCAGGCCCAGGCCGCGCCAGGCAATGCGGCCGCCGCGCGTCATCTCGCGCGCCACGCGCTCCACCAGCGCCTCGTGCGGCGACAGCGCCGCGCGGTTGACCGTGAGCGTGGTGGCAATGCGCGCAATGCCCGCATCGGTCACGCGCAGCGTCTCGTGGCCCAGCGCGCCGCGCACGCGTTCGAGAAAACCGCCCGCGAGCAGCTCGACCTCGATGGTGTCGCAGCAGGGCCAGCCGGCCGAGCGGTAGATCTCGCGCAGGCGCCGTGCATGCGGCTTGCCGAAAGGCACGGCGGTCTGCAGGGGCGGCGGGTCGCTCACCGGCGGCGGAAAACCGGGGTCCGTCACCGGGGGCATGACGGGCGGCGGATCGCCCTCGGGCGGCAGCACGGGCGGCGGCGGTGGCGGCATGGGCACATCGGGCGCGGGCGGCGGCGGGCCGATCGGCGTGGCGACGACCTCATCGGCAAGGGCAAATCCGGCGGTTGCGGCGAGTGCGGACATGGGAAGAACAGGTTAGCGAAAAGTGAGGGGCGGCGCGAGGCATGGAACGATCGGTTGCATTCGCAATGCCTCAGTGGAAGTCGCGGCTGGTATTGCTCTGCGCCAGCCGGCCCAGCAGCGGCGTGAGGTCCTTGAAGCCCGTGGCGATCAGGTGCTGCACCTTGCCGCCGCTGTCGTCGTCGCGCTGCCAGGTGCCCTGCACCGCGAGCAGGTGCGACTTGAGCAGGGGCTCGCGCCAGGCCTCGATGACGTGGCTCCAGACGATCACGTTGACGTTGCCGGTCTCGTCTTCCAGCGTGACGAAGATGGTGCCGTTGGCGGTGCCGGGCCGCTGCCGGCCCTTGACGATGCCGCAGGCGCGCACGGTCTGGCCGCTGCGCGCGGCGCGCAACTCCACCGCGCTCAGGAGCCGCATGCGCGCCAGGCGCGGGCGCAGCAGCGCGAGCGGATGGCGGCGCAGCGTGAGGCCCAGCGCCGCGTAGTCGCCGACGATTTCCTCGCCCTCGGGCGCGGCCGGCAGGAGCAGCGCCTGTTCGTGGATCGGCACGCCCTTGAGCAGGGCCGACGAGCGGTGCTGCGCGGTGGCGTCCCACACCTGCTGGCGCCGATGGCCCGAGAGCGACATCAGCGCATCGGCCGCCGCGAGCGCGGCCATGTCCTTGCCTTCGAGTTCGGCGCGCAAAGCCAGATCTTCGGTGCTGGTGAAAGGCGCTTGCGCGCGCGCTGCGAGCAAACGCCTGGCGCCGGCTTCGCTGAGGCTCAGGACCCGATTCAGGCCCAGCCGCACCGCCGGCTGGTTCTCGTTGCCCAGGCGCTCGGCGTAGCGCGTGTCGGTGCCTGGCGGCATGCGCGGCGCATCGGGTGCGCGGGCCTCGAGCGTGGTGTCGATCTCGCTGCATGTGACGTCGACCGGCCGCACCTCGACCCCATGGCGGCGCGCGTCCTGCACCAGTTGCGAAGGGCTGTAGAAGCCCATCGGTTGCGAGTCGAGCAAGGCGGCGAGGAAGCAGGCGGGCTCGTAGTTCTTGAGCCAGCTGCTCACGGTGACCAGCAGCGCGAAGCTCGCGGCGTGGCTTTCGGGGAAGCCGTAGTCGCCGAAGCCGAGGATCTGCTTGAAGATGGCTTCGGCGAACTCTTTCGGGTACTTGTTGTCCACCATCCCATCCACGAGCTTCGCGTGAAACTTGTCGAGGCCGCCCTTGCGCTTCCACGCGGCCATGGCACGACGCAACTGATCGGCTTCGTCTGCGCTGAACTTCGCCGCGATCATGGCGATCTGCATCACCTGCTCCTGGAAGATCGGAATGCCCAGCGTGCGTTCCAGCGCCTCGCGCAACTCGTCTTTCTCGTAGTGGATCGGCAAGCCCTTGAGCACCCGCTCGCGCTGCTTCAGGTACGGATGCACCATGCCGCCCTGGATGGGCCCCGGCCGCACGATCGCGACCTCGATCACCAGGTCTTCATAGGTGCGCGGCTTCAGGCGCGGCAGCATCGACATCTGCGCCCGGCTCTCGATCTGGAACACGCCGATGGTGTCGGCGTCGCAGATCATGTCGAACACCTTCGGGTCGTCGTGGGGGACGTGGTGCATCTCCACCATCGAGCCCCGCCAGCGGTTCATGTGATCGAGCCCGCGGCGGATGGCGCTCAGCATGCCGAGCGCGAGCACGTCGACCTTGAGCATCCCCATGGCTTCGAGGTCGTCCTTTTCCCACTGGATGACGGAGCGGTCTTTCATCGACGCCTTCTCGATCGGCACCAGCCGCGTGAGCTTGGTGTGCGTGAGCACGAAGCCGCCGACGTGCTGGCTCAGGTGGCGCGGAAAGCCCTTGAGCCGCTGCGTCATCTCGATCCACTGCATCAGCTTGAGCCTGTCTTCCTTCACGCCGACGCGCGCGGCGGCCTTGTCGAGCTGCTCGCCGAGCACGGTGTCGTCGAACCAGTAGTGGTCCTTGGCGAATTCGTCGACCAGCCGCTCGTCGATGCCGATGGCCTTGCCGACGTCGCGCAAGGCGCTGCGCGAGCGGTAGCAGATGACGACGGCGGCGATGGCGGCGCGCTCGCGGCCGTACTTTGCGTAGATGTACTGGATGACTTCTTCGCGCCGCTGGTGCTCGAAGTCGACGTCGATGTCGGGCGGTTCCTTGCGATGGCGGCTCAGGAAGCGCTCGAACAGCAGGTGGCCTTTGTCGGGGTTGATCGCGGTGATGCCGAGGCAGTAGCAGACCGCCGAGTTGGCCGACGAGCCGCGGCCCTGGCAGAGGATGTCTTGAGAACGTGCGAAGCGCACGATGTCTTCCACCGTGAGGAAGAACATCTCGTATTCGAGCTCGGTGATCAGGTCGAGTTCTTTCTGGACCTGTGCACGCACCTTCTCCGGAATGCCGTCGGGATAGCGCACCCGCGCGCCCTCCCACGTCTTGCGCACCAGCGTCTGCGCCGCCGTCTCGCTGCTGCCCACGGTCTCCAGCGGGTACTTGTAGGTCTCGCGGATCACCTCGGGATCGAAGCGGCACCGCTGCGCCACCGCCAGCGTGTTCGCCAGCATCGCGGGCAGGTACAGCTCGGCCAGCCGCACCCGCTGGCGCAGGTGCCGCTCGGCGTTCGACTGCAGCGCGAAGCCGCACTCGGCCACCGTGCGGCCTTCGCGCACCGCCGTGAGCACGTCGTGCAACGGCTTGCGGCCGCGCGCATGCATGTGCACATCGCCGGCCGCGACCAGCGGCACGCCTGCCTGTTCGCCCGCCTGCATCAGCGTGACGAGCCAGAGGTCGTCGTCGAGTTCGTTGAACAGCTCCACGGCCAGCCAGAGGTTGTCGCCGTACAGCGCCCTGGCGGCGGCCAGGTCGTCCTGCACGGTGGCCGCATCCGGCATGCCGCCCGGCGGACGGTGCGGCACGAAAAGCACCTGGCAGCGCTGCAGCGAGGCGACGTCGCTCGTGTCCCAATCGACGCGGTACTCGCCCTTGGGCAGCTCGGTGTTGCGCGCGGCGGTGATGAACTCGCAGAGGTTGCCCCAGCCCTCGGTGTCGTTCGCGATCACCACGAGCTTGAAGCGCTCGAAGCGGAACTCGCTGCCGAACAGCAGCCGGAATTCGGGGTGGCGCGGGATCGGCGGCTCGTCCGGGTGCTCGCGCTCGTAGGTGTCCAGCTTGGCGGGCAGGTCGCGCAACGCGACATGCGCGCGCACGATGCCGGCCACCGAGCATTCGTCGGTGATGGCCAGCGCCGCATAGCCGAGGTGGTAGGCGCGCTCGACCACCTCTTCGGGCGTCGACGCGCCGCGCTGGAAGCTGAAGTTCGTGAGGCAGTGCAGCTCGGCATAGCCGGGCAGGCCCGGCGCCGGACGCAGCCGCTGCGGCAGCACATGCACCTTGGCGGGCTGGCGCTTGCGCTCTTCCTTGCCGCTCAGGTCAGGCATAGAAGCCTTGCAGGTACCAGCGCACCTCGCCCGACGAAAAGCGCGTGGCGGGCCGCTCGCGAAAGATCCACACCAGGCCGGCCTCGGGGCTTTCGGCCACGTAGTAGTCGCGCATCGCGGGCTGGCCGCCGTCTTCTTCTCCGCCCCACCAGCCGGCCTCCACGCGCTGCGGCCCGACCAGCTTGCGCAGCGGCCCGCAGTAGCACGGGCGCTCGCCGTCCATCTCGAGCCGCAAGGGCTCGGGCAGCAGCCAGGGCGGGTAGATCGCATCGGGCTGCGAGGCGGCGTCCTTGCGGGCCTTGTCGGGTGCAGGCGTTTTCTCTTTCTGCAGCGCGGGCCGCCACCGCTGCTGGCGCTCGGGCCGGTGGTCGGCCTGCGCGATCGGCACCACCACCTGGTCGGCGCCGAGCCGCACGCTGAGCCGTTCGACCATCTCGTGCAGCTTGTCGCCCTTGCGGTTGTCTTCCGGCAGGAAGCTGGTGCTGGCGCCGGCCAGCGGATCGGTTTCAAGCGTGCGCAGCTTCAGCCAGCTCGCGGGCGCGGCCAGCGTGGTGAGCGCGAGTTTTTCGGACAGCAGGCGGCGCAGGTGCGCCATGTCCTGCGTGGGCTCTGCCGTGCGCACGGTGAGCTGCTGGTGCGGCGGCAGGGTCACGCCGTTGAGGCGCCGCAGGTCGAGCGTCCACTGCAGCTCGAGCGCACGCGCGCCGCGCTGGCGCGCGCGCAGCCAGATCTGCAGCGCCGAGAGCAGGCGGTTGGCCGACCACATGAGTTCGGGCCCGGTCTCGGCCAGCGCGGGCAGTTCGAGCTTCTGCTCGAACACGTCAGGCAGCGTGAGCCAGGCGTGGGTTTCGGGGCGCAGGCCCCAGGCGATGTCGAGCGCCTCGCGCAGCCCGGCGCCGAAACGCCGCGCCAGCCCGCCGCGCGGCAATGCCGCCACCTCGCCCCAGGTGCGGCAGCCCAGGCGCGCGAGCAGGTCGAGGTGGCCCTGCGCGGCCGTCAGCGTGTCCAGCGGCAGGCCGGCCGGCACCTCGGCGGGCCGGTGTTCGTTGCGCGCGAACAGGCGCAGCCGCGCCAGCGCGATCAGGCTGGTGGCGCCCTGCGCGCCGCGCATGCGCGCGTCGGGCGCGGGGTTGAGGGCCAGCAGCTGGCGCATCAGCGGCGCGCGACCGCCCCACAGGCGTTCGCAGGCCGAGACCTCGAGCATCAGCGCCTCGTCCTGCCAGGCGGCGTGCGGCGTGAACTGCAGCGCCCACCAGCCCAGGGCCTCGGGCGGGGGCATGTCGGGGGCGTCGGCTTCTTCGGACTCAGACGACCACTGCAAGGCGATCCAGTGCATCCGGGCCTCCTTTCCATGCGTCGATGCGCACCACCGTGGCCGACGGCGCGGCGGCCGGTGCCACGGGCGGCTGCAGGCGCAGCTGGCGCCGCACGCGGGCGGCGGCCAGCAGCGCGCTCATGCGGGCGTTGCGCGCCGGCACCCGCACCGGCGCGGCCAGCGGCGGCCCCCGGCGCTTGAGCAGGTGCAGCGCGATCTGCGCCGGATCGTCCGGGCAGCGCTCGGCGCGCAGGCGCAGGCGCGCGGGCGAGGCCGACAGCGCCACCGACTCGGGCCGGAACACGAACAGCAGCACCTCGTGCTGCGCGGCCGCCAGCTGCAGCCGCCGCAGCTCGCCCACGCGGGCCTGCGGCAGCCAGGCGACGACGGCGGCGATCTCGGCGCAGCGCAGCGCCTGCTCGCAGGCCCACAGCCGCGCGGCCGGGGCGTCGCTGCGCACGCACATCAGCGCCTCCACCGGCAGCCCCTGCGCCGCCAGCGCGGTGCCGCAAGGCTCGTAGGGCGCGCCGACCAGCACCACCGGCCCGCCGCGCGCTTCCACGGCCTGCGCCAGCGCGGGCAGCAGCAGGCGCCAGACATGGGCCTCGGGCGTGGCCTGCAGCAGCTCCGTCATCGCGCCCACGGGCCAGCCGCCGCCGGGCAGCTCGGCGTCGAGCGCGGCATGCCCGGTGGCCACGACCTGCGCGTCGGCCAGGCCGAGTTCGTCGGCGTGCCAGACGCCGCGGCCCGCGGCGGTGGAAAAGGAGTCGAGGAAAGGGAGGCCCATGATTGCAGTTGTTAACTGTATTTTTATACAGTATTTCCCAGGTCGCAACCAGCGATCGATTTACCTGCGAAGGCCCGCGCCTTAAGATCGGTTTATTAACAATTAGTGACCATGAGACACAAAAAGATTCACCTGCGGTTTCTGGCCCTCGCCGCGCTCGTCTTCGCAGGGGTGCCCGCCTCGGCCCAGCCCGCCAAGCCGCTCCTGATCGGCCAGACCTACGTGCAGACCGGCCCGCTCGCGTCGCTGTCGACCGAGCCGCTGGTGGGCATCCGTGCCATGTTCACCGCGCTGAACGCGAGCGGCGGCGTCAACGGCCGGCCGGTCGAGCTGCGCCAGCTCGACGACGCCTACGACCCCGCCAAGGGCGCCGAGAACGTCAAGACCTTCGCGCGCGACGGCGCGGTGGGCGTGCTGATGCCCATCGGCACCTCGTCGGCGGTCGGCGCGCTGAAGGCGGCCAACGAGCTGAAGATTCCCGTCGTCGGCCCGTACACGGGCGCGGGCCCGGTGGTGAAGTTCAGCGAGTTCGGTTTTCCGGTGCGCATCAGCTTCGACGAGGAATACAGCCGCATCGTGAACCACCTGTTCACCATCGGCCTGTCGCGCATCGCCTTCGCGCACAACGACAACCCCGGCGCGCGCTCGGCGATGGAGAGCACGCAGAAGTTCATTGCCGAACGCGGCGACAAGATGGTCGGCAGCGTGGCCATCAAGAACGACGGTTCCGACGCGGCCGAGCGCGCCGCCGAGCTGGCCAAGCTCAAGCCCAAGGCCGTGGTGCTGTCGGCCACCAACGACGTGGCGGCGAAGTTCATCGCGGCCTACCGCGCGACCGGCGGCGAGACGGCGTTCTATTCGTTCTCTTTCCTGAACGGACAGAAGCTGTTCCAGGACATCAAGAAGGACGCGGCCGGCGTGGTCATCTCGCAGGTCGTGCCCTACCCGTGGAACAGCGCGATGCCGGTGATTGCCGAGTACCAGGCGGCGATGAAGAAGATCGGCATGACCGAGTTCAGCTACGCCAGCCTGGAGGGCTACGTCACGGCCAAGGTCATGGTCGAAGGCCTGAAGCGCGCGGGCGCCAACCCCACGCCCGAGTCGCTGCAGAAGGGCCTGGAGTCGTTCAAGACGCTGGACCTCGGCGGCATCGCCGTGTCGTACCGGCCCGGCGAGCACCGCGGGCTGACCTTCTCGGAACTGTCGATGCTCAAGGCCGACGGGCGCTACCTGCGCTGAGGCTGAACCGCTTCAGCCCAGGAAGCGCAGCAGCTGCGCGTTGACCTCGTCGGCGCGCTCGTACTGCACCCAGTGCCCCGCGCCGTCGATCACCACGCCTTCGCGGCCCGGGCCTTCGCTGGCCAGTTGCGCCACCAGCGGACGCGAATCGGCGGTGACGTCGAACTCGCCCCACAGCAGCAGCGTCGGCACGCCCAGCGCGTCGATCGCGGCCTGCAGCCCGCCCGAGAGCGACACCTCCTTGCTGCGAAAGCGCGTGCCGTGGCACGAGAGGTCGTGGATCTCGAAGGCCAGCGGGTCGATGGCGGCCGGGTCGTGCAGCATCAGCGCGCCCAGGTTGTGCATGAGCGCGGCGCGCTCGGTCTCGCGGTCGGGGGCGGCGCGCCAGTTGATCATCTCGACTGTCATGCGGCGCAAGGTGCCATGGCCGCCGCTGCCCATCAGCGCCAGCCGGCGGATGGCGCCGCGCCGCACCGCGAAGCGCGCGGCGGTGAGCCCGCCGAACGAGAAACCGCCCAGGTCGATGGGCGTGCCGGCGCCGATGAGCGCATCGAGCGTGCCGCCGAGCGCGGCCAGAAGCGGCACCAGCGCGTCGTCGCCGGGCGCCACGCGCGGCAGCGCGTCGGAATCGTGAAAGCCGGGCATGTCGGGCAGGAGCAGCGTGCGCTGCGCCGACAGCGCCTCGGCGTTGCGCAGCCAGTGCATCCAGCTGCCGTGGCCGCCGTGCAGCAGCACGATGGGCGGCTTCGTCGTGTCGGTGCCGAAGCGGCGCCAGCGCACGCGCACGCCGTCGTGCACCAGGTCGTGCGAGGTGGACAGGGCTTCGATGCGGGCGATCTGGCGCCGGGCTTCGGCGGATTCGTCGGGGGTGGGAAGAGCGGGCGTGGGCATGGCTTCATTCTGCCGCGCGGCCCGCACTCTCAGTCCGTGCCGAACCGGTAGCTCGACACCACGAGCCCGCCCATGAAGGCGTCCTCGTGGTAGACGCGCTCGCCGACGTCACCCTCGGCCGCGCCCACCGCGACCATCAGCGGAATCAGGTGCTCCTCGCGCGGGTGCGCCATGCGCGCCGACGGGGCCGAGGCCCAGTCCTGCAGGCGCTGCACGCGCGCCTGCGGCGTGGCCTGCACAGCCGTCTCGTCGAGCCAGTCGCCGAAGGCCTTGGACACGCCGTGCGCCTGCGGGCCGAAGTTGCGCAGGTTGTGATAGCTCAGGCCGCTGCCGACGATGAGCACGTTCTCGTCGCGCAGCGGCGCGATGGCGCGGCCCAATGCCAGGTGCTCGGCCGGGTCGAGCCCGCGCCGCAGCGACAGCTGCACCACCGGCACGTCGGCGTTCGGGTACATCGCGGCCATCGGCGAGAACATGCCGTGGTCGTAGCCGCGCTCGGGGTCGATCTGCGCCGGCAGGCCGGCGGCGGCGATCAGCGATTGCACGCGCTGCGCGAGTTCGGGCGAGCCGGGCGAGGCGTAGCGCACCTCGTAGGTGTGGGCCGGAAAGCCGCCGTAGTCGTAGATCATGGGCGGGCGCGGGTTGCCCTGCACCGTGAACACGGGCGACTCCCAATGCGCCGAGACCATGAGGATGGCGGCCGGCATGCGGCCGATCTGGCGCGGCATGTCGGCCAGCGAGGCGGCGAGCTGGTCGTAGGTGGCGCCCATCTCCTTCTTCATCCAGGGCCAGGGGCCGCCGCCGTGCGAGATGAAGTACGTGGGCAGGCGGGAAAGCGTGGTGTCGTGGGTCAAGTCGATGCTCCTTGAAGGCGTTGGATCGACTGTAGACATTTCCTTTCAGGAAATCGACAGGCTACGATGCATCGAATCCTTTCTTCACAGGAAATCATCGATGGACCGCATGACCAGCCTGCGCGTGTTCCGCGAGGTCGTCGAGGCCGGCAGTTTCGTGGCCGCGGCCGAGCGCCTGGGCCTGTCGGCGCCGATGGCCAGCAAGCACGTGGCGCAGCTCGAGAAATCGCTGGGCGCGCGGCTGCTGCACCGCTCGAGCCGCCACCTGAGCCTGACCGAGGCCGGCACCGCCTGGTACGAGCAGAGCCGCCGCGCGCTCGACCTGCTCGACGCGGCCGAAGCCGCCATCGGCCAGACCAGCGACGCGCCGCGCGGCCAGCTCAAGGTGAGCGCGCCCGTGTGGTGCGCCACGCCGCGCTTTGCGCGCGTGCTGGCCGACTACCGCGCGGCATACCCCGAAGTGCTGGTCGACATGCACCTGGAGAACCGCAAGGTCGATCTCGCGGCCGACGGCTACGACCTGGCCTTGCGCGCCACGCAGGAGCCCTCGCCCGCGCTCATCGCGCGGCCGCTGTGCCGCGTGCCCTTTCATCTTGCGGGCACGCCGGCCTACCTGAAGCGCCACGGCGCCCTGCCCGCGGTGCCGGCCGACCTCGCGAAGCTGGGCGCGATCGTGCCCAGCTACGTGAACCTGGACAACCTCGCGCTCAAGGGGCCGGGCGGGCGCATGTTCCCGCTGCGGCTCACGCCCGCGATGCGCTCGGACGACACCACGCTCACGCTGCACGCGGTGCGCGCCGACATGGGCATTGCCTACCTGCCCGTCTGGCTCATCGACGACGACCTGGCGCAGGGCCGGCTGGTACGGCTGCTGCCCGCGTTCGAGGCCACGCCGGTCACGCTGTTCGCCGTGTACACCAGCCGGCAGTACATGTCGCCCAAGCTGCGAACTTTCATCGACTTCCTGAGCGCGCGGCTGGGGGGCATGGAAACAAAGGCAGCAGGCGCCGACGCCCCCCAGGCACAGCCGCGCGCGCCGAGGCTGAAGGGAAGCTGAAGACAGCAAAACCGAACGCACCTTTTCGGGGCAAGGTCATGCATGCAGGGCTACATTCGAAGGCTCTGCTGGAGACCGATTCCTTGTTCCGCTTTTTCGAAAAACTCCTTCCCCCGTACCCCGCCGCCGAACCGACGCTGCCGCCCCAGGGCTTCTTTGCCTTCCTGTGGGCCTGCACGCACGGCGTGCGCGGCAAGATCGCCGCGATGGCGGTGCTCACGGCGGTGATGTCGACCTTCGAGGCCGCGCTGTTCGCGATCCTCGGGCGCATCGTCGACTGGCTCGGCGGCCAGGTGCCCTCGCAGCTGTGGGCCGAGCGTGGCGACACGCTGCTGTGGCTGGCCGCGTTCCTGGTGATCAGCATCGGCGTGGTGGCGCTGCAGACCATCGTGAAGCACCAGACGCTGGCGGTGAACCTGCCGATGCGCCTGCGCTGGAACTTCCACCGCCTGATGCTGGGCCAGAGCATGGCCTTCTACCAGGACGAGTTCGCGGGCCGCATCACGGCCAAGGTGATGCAGACCGCGCTGGCCGTGCGCGAGACCGTGTTCGTGCTGGCCGACGTGCTCGTGGCCATGGGCGTGTACGTGGCCACCATGATCATCCTGGTGGGCGTGCTCGACGCGCAGCTGGTCTGGCCCTTCGTCATCTGGCTGGCGCTGTACATCGCCTCGCTGGTGTACTTCGTGCCGCGCCTGGGCAAGGTCGGCAAGGCGCAGGCCGACGCGCGCGCACTCATGACCGGGCGCGTGACCGACGCTTACACCAACATCGCGACCGTCAAGCTGTTCTCGCACACGCAGCGCGAGGCCGGCTTTGCGCGCGACGCGATGCGCGAGTTCATGAAGACGGGCTACGGCCAGATGCGGCTGGTGAGCGCCTTCGAGATCGTCAACCACACGCTGAGCATGGGCCTCACGGCCGGCATGGCCGGCATGGCGCTGTGGCTGTGGTCGCACGGCACGGTGGGCGTGGGCGCGGTGGCCGCCGCCACGGCGATGGCGCTGCGGCTGCAGGGCATGTCGCACTGGATCATGTGGGAGATGACCAGCCTGTTCGAGAACATCGGCACGGTGCAGGACGGCATGAAGACGCTGTCGCGCCCGCGCACGGTGCTCGACGCGCCCCATGCCACGGTGCTCGACGTGCCGCACGGCGAGGTGCGCTTCGAGCAGGCGAGCTTCCGCTATGGCGATGCGGGCCGCCGCGTCATCGACGACCTGAACCTGGTCGTGAAGCCCGGCGAGAAGATCGGCCTGGTCGGCCGTTCGGGCGCCGGCAAGTCGACGCTGGTGAACCTGCTGCTGCGCTTCCATGACCTGGAGAGCGGCCGCATCCTCATCGACGGGCAGGACATCTCGAAGGTCACGCAGGATTCGCTGCGCATGCACATCGGCATGGTCACGCAGGACACCTCGCTCATGCACCGCTCGGTGGCCGACAACATCGCCTACGGCCGGCCCGACGCCACGCTGGCGCAGATCGAAGCCGCCGCCAGGCGTGCCGAGGCGCACGACTTCATCCAGACGCTGGGCGATGCGGGCGGACGGCGCGGCTACGAGGCGCACGTGGGCGAGCGCGGCGTGAAGCTCTCGGGCGGCCAGCGCCAGCGCGTGGCGATTGCGCGCGTGATGCTGAAAGATGCGCCGATCCTGCTGCTCGACGAAGCCACGAGCGCACTCGACTCCGAGGTCGAAGCCGCGATCCAGCAGAGCCTGTACACGCTGATGGAAGGCAAGACCGTGATCGCCATCGCGCACCGGCTGTCGACCATCGCCGCGATGGACCGGCTCATCGTGCTCGATGAAGGCCGGGTCGTCGAAGAAGGCGACCACCGCACGCTGATGGCCCAGGGCGGCCTGTATGCGCGGCTGTGGGCGCACCAGAGCGGCGGCTTCCTGGGCGACGGTCTGGAAGAAGACGAAGCCCTGCGCGCCTGATAAGGCTCCTTCGTGAAACACCGCGGAACCGGCTTGCCGGGCCGCAGGTGTTGCCCCCGGAAGGGGGTTGGCGCAGCGACACGAAGTGCGCGAAGCCTGGGGGAGAGCCTAGCTCGGTGACGTGCCGGCCTCGTACAGCGCGACGTATTCACCCGACGGCGGGATCGGCTTGATGATGTCGATCAGCACGCCGTTCGGGTCGCGCGTGATGAAGTGGCGCTGGCCGAAGGCCTCGTCGCGCAGCGACAGCAGGATCGGCAGGCCCGCCGCCTTCAGGCGCTCGTGCACCGCGTCGGGATCTTCCACCTCGAAGTTCAGCAGCAGCCCGCCCGCCACCTGCCCGCGCGCTTCGGCGGGAATGGTCGTGTGGCTGCCGTCGAGCACGGCGAGGTTCACCGAGGCATCGTCCGCCAGCTGCAGGTGCACGTACCAGTCGGTCGTGAACAGCGACACGAACCCGAAATGCGCCTGGTAGAAGGCCGCGGTGCCGGCCACGTCGTTGGTCATGATCACTGGGTAATAGCTCGTCACTTTCATGGGGTGGCTCCTTCGTGGATAAAACATACAAACTGCATGTAAGTTAAATATTAATCCACAAACAGACTGCATGTAAATTAGGGTCATGGCCAAAACCCCGGCACGCACCAACCGCGAACGCACCGAAACCACCCGCCTCGCCCTGACCGAGGCGGCCCGCACGCTCTTCGTCAACAAGGGCTACGGCGACACCTCCACGCCCGAGATCGCCATGGCCGCCGGCATCACGCGCGGCGCGCTGTACCACCACTTCAACGACAAGCGCGACCTGTTCCGCCAGGTGTTGCTGCTCGAGGCGCAGGCGGTCGCGGCCGACATCGATGCCGCCACGCCCGACGAACTCGGCCCGCGCGAAGCCCTGCTCGTGGGCAGCGAGGCTTACCTGAAAGCGATGACGGTGCCGGGTCGCACCCGGCTGCTGCTGATCGACGGGCCCGCCGTGCTGGGCCTGGCGGAAATGATGTCGATGGACGACGCCACCTCGGCGAACTCGCTGCGCCAGGGGCTGGCGCGCGCCGGCATGGGCCGCGGCGAGGTGTCGCTCGACGCCCTCGCCCGCCTGCTGTCGGCCGCCTTCGACCGCGCGGCGCTGGAAATCGATGCCGGCGCCGATGCCGCCAAGGTGCGGGCGGCCATGCTGTGGCTGCTGGAGCAGGCGCTCCCGCCCAAGAGTAACTAGACCGCGCCTCGCCCGCCCATGCGCACGGGCCACTTGGCCACCGTGCCGCGCTGCATCGATTCGAGCGTGGTCTGCGTGAACACGTTGATGCTCACGTGCCGCGCCAGGTAGTGCTCCAGCACCAGCCCCAGCAGGTACGGGCTCGTGCCCGAGAAGCCTTCTTCATCGACGCTCAGCGTGCACTGCACGCCGCGCCCGTAGATCAGCGGCCCCGCGCCCGGCAGGCGCCGCGTCACGGGTTCGATGCGCGAGCCGACGAGGCAGTCGATCTGCCGGCGCAGCACGTCGTTGTCGGCCGTGACGAACAGCCGCAGCATGTCGCGCAGCGCCTGCGCGCCTTCGCGGTGCGGCATGTCGGCCAGCGGCAGGTGGTTGAAGCCCAGTTGGCGAATCAGCCGCCACGCGATCTCGCGCTGCGCGAACGGCGACTTGGGCGTGCTCGGCGCACGGATGAGGCCCACGGCCGACACCGGGATCGAATCGGCCACCGCGAGGTCGGCCTGCCCGTTGCGCGGCACGAGGCACGGCAGGTCGCGGTTGGTGAGCATCGCCTTCACCGACAGGTAGCGCAGGCTCTCGGGGTACGGCGCCTCCTGCTGGTCGACCAGCGACAGGAACACCTCGGTGCCGATGTAGGGCGTGCGCGTGCCGTACTTGCGCGCCGTTTCCGACACCAGCCGCGGCTCGCGCCGCACCGAGAAGTAGCGGCCGTGGTTGCCTTCGTCTTCATTGAGCGTCTGGTAGAGCGGACGAAAGTCGATCTCGGCCGTGGTGCGCGCCTGCTGGCCGGCGATGCGCTGCACCGAATACACCTCGAAGTCCATCGGCCGCGAGCGGTCGGGCACGAGATGGAACTCGGTCTGCGCGCTGTCGAGTTCGATGCGGTCGGTGCGCCGCTCGAACAGGTTGACCACCGGCGTGCTGAACAGCGCGAATTGCGCCGCATCGACCAGCGCACCCAGCGCGCCGGGCGGCTTGCTCAGCAACACGACGATCTCGACCTCCTTGCCGGGAATGCGCGCCAGCCCCGGCGCGAGCTGCGTGAGCGTGAAGAAATAGAAGCGCTCGGGGCACGCGAAGTACTCGTGCAGCAGGTTGTGGCCGTGGAAGGTGTTCCACGCCAGCGGCAGCAGGCCTTCGCCCGGCGCCAGCCCTTCGTGCACCAGCGCGCCTTCGGTCACGACGTGCGGGCGGTCCATCAGCTGGCCGGGCTCGCCGATGAAGGTCGCGACCGCCGAGGTGTGCAGCAGCTCGAACAGGTGCGACGCCACCTGCTCGTTGCCGCGCAGGTAGATCGGCAACCGGTCGAGCCCCGACAGTGCCGAGAAACCCATCTCGCCCACGATGCGCAGCCGCAGCCGCAGGCGCAGCGCGCCCGTCACCTGCACGTGCGGCGGCACGTAGCGCTCCAGCGCCGGGATGTCGGGCGGTGCGCCGGTGAGCCGCGCCTCGGCGATCTCGAAGGGCCACAGCGTCACGTCCTGGCTGGAGCGGAACTCGCAGGGCGTCTGCTCGCCCGCGGGCACGCGCGCATGAAAAGCCGTGCCGCGCGGCACCACGAAGCCGCGCGTGAAGTCGCCCTCCTTCACGCTGGGACGCAGCTGCGCCACGGCCATCGACGGCGTGGGGCTCAGGTAGTTGGGGTACAGCACCTCGAGCAGGCGCTGCGTGAAGCGCGGAAATTCGGCGTCAAGCTTGATCTGCATGCGCGCCGACATGAAGCTGAACGACTCGATGAGCCGCTCCACGTACGGGTCGGCCACCTCGATGCCGTGCATGCCCAGGCGGCGGGCGATCTTGGGGTGCGAAGCGGCGAACTCGCTCGCCGCCTCGCGCATGTAGACGAGTTCCCGGTTGTAGTACTCGAGGAGTTGCGGGTCCATGACGGTGAGCCTTCCCTGGCGTGGTTGAAATAAAGGAGAAATGAAGGACAGACAGGCTTCAATCCGCTGCGCCGACGATGCGCATGCGGTTGGTCTCGAGGTCGACCGCGCTTTGCACCGTGAAGGCCAGCGGGTACGGCTTCAGGTGAATGAGCGCACGGATCTCGAACAGCAGCACGTTGTAGGCCTCGGCTGCGCCGTCTTCCTTCATGAGCGGCACGACCTGCACGCTGTCGGGAATCAGGCGCGGCTCATAGTCGCGGATGGCGCGGCGGATGATGCGTTCGATGTCCGCCCACTTGCGCTCCGACAGGTAGCTGCCGGCCAGCGGCGGCACGCCGTAGTTGACGGTGGAAGACGCCGCATCGGCATGGCGCGTGCGGTCGATCAGGTCTTCGGCGTTGGTGGTGTTGAACAGCAGGGCCAGGTCGCGCTGGATGATCTCGCGCATCCGGGCCGGCGTGGCCGTGTACTCGGACGGCAGCTCGGTGCTGCGGCCGGGCGCCTCGTCGCGCAGGCGGTCGAACAGCGTGGGCAGCAACTGCGCGTTGACGCGCGGCGCGGCGGGTGCATCGGGCCCGCGGGGCGCGCGGGCGCCGGGGTGCGCGGGGTGGGAACCTGTGAACGGGGATTGCTCGGTGAGCCGCATGACCTGGCCTTTTCTGGAAGGGGCAGAGTCTTGCGTGGATGCCCGCCGCTCATTGCAAACAATGGTCACACAGCGGGCCGGGCGTGCACGCCCACGCCCACGTCCACGCCGATCTCGGGCATTTGTCGCCGTGTGCGCGCTTCGCGAGTCCTACAGCACGCACCGTCCCTCGCCGACACCCGCGCGCCGGCGGGCGCCCGATGCTGGGTCATCGCCAACCACAAGGAGCCTTCGCGTGAATTCCATCATCTACATCGTCGGCCTGGTCGTGGTCGTCGTCGCCGTGCTGTCGTTCTTCGGCCTGCGCTGAAACCGCAAGCGCAGCGCCACGGGGCCGTTCGCGGCCCCGTTTCTCTTGGGCAGGCCTTCTGCATGCGCCGGGCATAATTTGCGCGCCCCGCCGCCGCTTTGCTGCGCCGGGGCGTCATTGGCGAAGAAGAAGGGACCCTGTTGATCACCACCACCGCGCTGCGCGCACCTGCTTTTCCGGATGCGGTGATCACCGAGGCGGTCCGATGGACCGAACAGAACGGCCCGCTCGACGACGCGTCGGCCCTTCGCACCGCGGCCTCGCGCGCAGCCGACGGCCCCACCCGCATCGTTGAACGCGCTCGCCAGCTCGGCGAGCGCATGGGCCTGCAGGCCGAACTCACGCGCGGCCGGCACTGGGCGCCGTGGGTGCTGCTGGCGCTGGTGGCGCTGGTCGTGATCGCGGGCCTGGGCCTCGCGGGCCAGGTGGTCGGCGGCAACGACCGCCACATCAACGTGATCGTCGCGCTCGTCAGCTTGCTGGGCCTGCATGCGCTCACGCTGCTCTTGTGGCTGGCCGGCCTGTGGCTGCCGTCGGGCACCTTCGGCACGGCTTCACTGGGCTGGCTGTGGCTGTCGCTCACGGCGCGCGTGGCGGGCGGCCAGCGCGGCCAGGCGCCGCAGCTGGTGCGCGCGGCCACCGGGCTGCTCACGCGTGCGCGCCTGCTGCCCTGGGCCTTCGGGCTCGTGAGCCACGGCATCTGGGCGCTGTCGTTCACCGTGGTGCTGGCCGCGATGCTGTTCGCCCTCGCCTTTCACAGCTACACGCTGAGCTGGGAAACCACCATCCTCGAACCCGCCTTCTTTGTGCGCGTGGTGCAGGCGCTGGGCTGGCTGCCGGCGCAGTTCGGCTTTCCGGTGCCCGATGCGGCCACCGTGCAATCGGCCACCCCAGTCGCAGCGGCCCAGCGCACCTGGGCGCTGTGGCTCACCGGCTGCATCGCGGTGTACGGCCTGCTGCCGCGCCTGGCGCTGGTGCTGCTGAGCGCCGCGGTCTGCCGCCAGCGCCGCCCGGCCCTGCAGCCCGACTGGCAGGCGCCCTACTACCGCAAGCTGCTGGCCCGCTTCGCCGCGCTGGCGCCGCCCGCCATCGTCGATGCCGACCCCGGCCGCGCGCACCCCGCTGCGCCCACGGGCCTGCCGGCCTCCGAGCAGCACGACGGCCTGTTCGTCGTCGGCTTCGAACTGCCGCCCGACCTGCCCTGGCCGCCCGCCGGCCTGCCGGCATCGGCAGTCCGCATCGACGGCAGCGCGCCGGCACGCCGCGCACTGCTCGACCAGCTTGCGCAGGTCCACCCGCGCACCGTGCTGCTGGTCTGCCATGCGGCCTCGAGCCCCGACCGCGGCACCGAGCGTTTCCTGCGCGAGGTGCTGACGCATTGCGGCGAATGCCGCCTCTGGCTGGCAGACGCGCCCAACGCCGCCGCCGCGCAGCGCTGGCGCGACTGGCTGCGCGACGCCGGGCTGGCCCACGTGGTCGCGAGCGACCGGCTCGATGCCGTCTTCACGGAAGGCACCGCCACCGCATGACCTCCCCGACTCCGATCCGCATTGCCGTCGTCGGCCACACCAACGCGGGCAAGACCTCGCTGCTGCGCACGCTCACGCGGCGCGTGAACTTCGGCGAGGTGTCGCAGCGCCCGGGCACCACGCGCCACGTCGAATCGGTCGATCTCGAGGTGAACGGCCAGCCGGCCGTGCGCTTCCTCGACACGCCGGGCCTGGAAGACGCGGTCGCACTGCGCGAGCACCTGGCCGGCCTCGACGCCGCCCAGCAGGCCACGCCTCCCGAGCGCATCCGCCGCTTTCTGCAGGGCCCCGAGGCGCAGGGCGTGTTCGAGCAGGAGGCCAAGGTGCTGCGCGCGATGCTCGACATCGACGCCGCCTTTCTCGTGATCGACGTGCGCGAGCCGGTGCTGCCCAAGTTCCGCGACGAGATCGAGCTCCTGAACTCCTGCGCGCGCCCGGTGCTGCCGGTGCTCAACTTCGTGCGCGATGCCGCCAGCCGCGAGCCAGACTGGAAAGAACTGCTCTCGGCCTACGGCCTGCATGTGCAGGTGCGCTTCGATGCAGCGGCGCCTTTCGTGGGCGCCGAGCACGACCTCTACAACGACCTGGCCACGCTGCTGCGCGACCGCCGCGACGCGCTGCGCGGCGTGGTCGATGCGCTCGGCGCCGAGGCCGACGCGCGCCGCCAGTCGGCCTGCACGCGCATCGCGGACCTGCTGGTCGATGCCGCGGCCATCCGCCGCACCGTGCCCGCCGCCGAGTTCGCCGACGCCACGCGCCGCCAGGCGCTGGTCGCCGGCGTGCAGAAGGACGTGTTCGACAAGGCCCAGCGCTGCACCGACGACCTGCTCGCGCTCTACGGCTTTCGCCAGGGCGACGCCGACGAAGCGCCGCTGCCGATCATCGAAGGCCGCTGGACGCTCGACTTCTTCAACCCCGAGGCGATGAAGGACGCGGGCCTGCGCCTGGGCAAGGGCGCGGTCATCGGCGCCGCCGTGGGCGTGGTGGCCGACCTCGCGGTGGCCGGGCTGTCGCTGGGCGCGGGCGCGGCATTGGGCGGCGCCATCGGCGGCGCGGTGTCGCAGGGCTGGGGCCCGCTCGGGCGCAAGCTGGCCAACAAGCTGCGCGACATGCACGAGCTCACGGTGGAAGACAGCGTGCTGTTCACGCTCGCGGCGTGGCAGCTGCAGCTTTCGCAGGCGCTGGAGCGGCGCGGCCATGCGGCCGTCGAGCGCATCCGGGCCGAGGCCCCGTCGGCGGACGAGGACGACACGCTCATGCGCGCCGCCGCCGGTGCCGTGCGCGCCGTGCAGCCGGCGCGCAGCCATCCCGAGTGGGAATCGACCGGCGCCCTCACGCGCAGCTTCTGGCGCCCCGCGCCGCAGCGCGAGGCGCTGGCCGGCACGCTGTCGAGCGAACTGCGGCGCGCCTTCGACGCCTGACACCGGGCCTCAGCCCGCCACTTGTTCGGGCGTGACCTTGGCCAGTGACTTGTCGACGAACGCCCCCAGCCGCGTCTGCACTTCCCCGCCGGTCTGCACCACCGCCGCCATCAGCGACTCGGCGAACATGCCGTCGGTGGCCGACATGTCGGCGATGCGGCTGATCGACGTCACCATCGCGTAGTTCGACAGCGCCGCGTTCTTCGCCACGCGCTTGGCCAGCACCATCGCGGCACGCAGGCTCTCGCCGGGCGCGGCGATCTCGTGCGCCAGGCCCAGCGTCTTGCCGGCGCGGGCGTCGAGCACGCGGCCGGTGAGCATCATCTCGACCATGCGGCCCGGCGTGATGATGCGCGCCACGCGCACCGTCGCGCCGCCCCCCGTGAAGATGCCCTTCTGCCCCTCGGGCAGCGCGAAGTAGGTCGACGGGTCGGCCACGCGCACGTGCGTGGCCGCCGCCAGCTCCAGCCCGCCGCCGACCACCGCACCGTGCAGCGCCGCGACCACCGGGATGCCGCCGTACTGGATCTTGTCGAAGGTGCTGTGCCAGCGCTGGCACACGCGCATGAAGTCGACCGCGGTGCGCTCCTTGTCGTGGTGCTCCTTGAGGTCGAGCCCGGCACAGAAATGCGGCCCCGCGCCGGTCAGCACCACGGCCTTGGCCTCGCGCGGCAGCGCACTGAATACGGCGTCCAGCGCGGCCAGCGTGGCCTCGTCGATGGCGTTGCGCTTGGCGGGACGGTTCAGGGTCACGACGGCGACCTCTTCGTCCATGTGCAGGGTGACGTTCCGTTCGATCACGGCAGGGCTCCTTGGGTTGTTGCGGGTTCCGCCACCGGAATGGGGCGCTTCAGGGCTACGATAGCCCTGGGCGCCGCGCCATTGCTTGCAGATCGCGCCCATTCATTTGCAGATTCCGCCAACCGTCTTTTGAACCCGTCATGCCGCCAGAGCGCGCCACCGTCGCCGTCAGCTTCCTGCAGCACCTGCTGAGCGGTGCGCGCCGCCAGCTGAGCCCGCGCGACATCGACATGCTGGCCGCGCAGGCCGGCCTCTCGCCGCAGCTGCTGCGCCAGGACGGCGCGCGCGTCACGCGCGAGCAGTTCGTTCGCATGTACGAGTGCGTGTCGCTCTTCATGGGCGACGAGATGCTGGGCCTGTGGTCGCGACCGATCCGTGCGGGCGCGCTCAAGTACCTCGGGCTCAGCCTGCTCGATGCGCCCTCGCTCATGGTCGCCATGTACCGCTTCACGCGCTTCTGGAACCTGCTGCTGGACGACCACCGCCTGCGCATGACGCGCGCCCACGGCGTGGCCACGATCGCCATCGCGCCGCACCCCGAAGCCGCCGCGCGGCCCACCACGCCCTTCGGCCATGCGCTGATGGTCAAGCTGATCCACGGCGTGGCCTCGTGGCTCATGGGGCGGCAGCTGCCGGTGCTGGGCGTCGGCTTTGCGTTCCCGCGCCCGGCGCGCTTCGACGAGTACGCCAACCTGTTCCCCGGCCCGTTGCAGTTCGAGCAGGACACATCTTCGGTGCGCTTTGCGGAACCCGTGCTGCGCCAGACCTTCCAGCGCACGCGCGCCGAGCTGCTCGACTTCGTGCGCCGCGCGCCCGACGACTGGATCTTCGTCACCTTCGACCACGACACCACCAGCGCCACCGTGCGCGAGTTCGTCGCCGCGCACCTCGCCTCGGACGCTACGCTGGGCGCGGCGGCGCGCGCGGTGCACATGTCGGAGCGCGCGCTGTCGCGCCAGCTCGCGGCCGAAGGCACGAGCTTTCGTGCACTGAAGGAAGAGGTGCGGCGCGACCTCGCGATCCAGCGCCTCGTGAAGACGCGCGAACCGATCGACCGCATCGCCGCCTCGGTCGGCTTCGACAACACGCCGGCCTTCCACCGTGCCTTTCGCACGTGGACCGGCAGCACGCCGCGCGGCTACCGGCAGCGGGCCGGTTAGTTCGCCGCTCCTGCCAGCGCCTGCAACTTGGCGAAATCGCCCGGCCGCGCGCCCATCTGCTCGGGCGTGGAGCGCTTCGTCACGCGCTCCAGCAGCGGCAGGCGGTTGACCGGCTGCACCGTCATGCCCTTGCCGCGCAGGAACTGCTCGTCTTCGAGCTCGCTGGCGATCACGCCGACGTTGGTCCACTTGGCCGTGTCGGCCAGCGTCTTCTCCACCATCGCCTGCTGCGCCGGCGTGAGCCGGGCCCAAGCCGCCTTGCCGATGACGATGCCCAGCGTGTCGTAGATGTGGCCCGTGAGCTGCACGTACTTCTGCACCTCGTACAGCTGCTTGGCGCGCACCGTGCCCAACGGATGCTCCTGCGCCTCGACCTCGTTCTTCTTGAGCGCGCCGTACAGGCTGTTGAACGGCAGCGACACGGGCTTGGCGTCGAGCGCGGTGGCGAAGAGCTGGTAGGCCGCGGCGTCGGGCACGTACAGGCGCAGGTCGCGAAAGTCTTCGGGGCGCTGCAGCGGCTTGCCCGAGGTCACCTGCCGCGCGCCGTAGTAGACCGACGCGACCATGCGGTTGCCGCTGCGTTCGTTGTAGCCCTTCATCAGGTCCGCGAGCAGCGGGCTCGCGAGGTACTTGCGCACGTGGTCCAGGTCCTTGAAGGCGAAGGGGTAGCTGCCCAGGCCCAGCGGCGGGTAGCCCTCGGCCAGCGTGGCCTGCCCGACGTAGGCGATCTGCATGGCGTCGTTGGCGAGCATCAGCGCGTAGTCGCGCTCCTGCCCCAGCTTCGAGGCGGGCACCACCTCGATCTTGATCTTGCCCTCGGACTGCTCGGCGATCTTGCGCGCCGCCAGTTCGGCCTGCTGGTGAAAGATGCTCGCGGGCTCGTAGATGTGGCCCCACTTGAACTGCTGCACTTGCGCACAAGCGACAGCGGCGCTCCCCATGGCGACGCACAGGACAGCAGCCCGGCGCCACGACATCAAACGTTTTTTCATCGGCAGTCCCTCGCGGTGAGAAGGCCCGCCGGCGCGGGTGCGCCAAAGCACGCGGCGGGTGTCGGGAACGCATCCCGGCCGCTGAATGTAAACATTTGCAACCAGAATCCAGACAGGGTTTGCCCGGTCACGGGGCAGTCATGGCCCTTCCCTAGCATCCGCGTGCGCCCGACGCGCCCACTTCCCCACCGCACCTCAGCACCTCATGTACCCCGGCGAACGACTCAACGGCTACAGCCACCTGTTCGGCCTGCTGCTCGCACTGCCGGCGGCCGCGCTGCTGCTCGCCAAGACGCTGCCCACGGGCGACCCGGCGCGCATCGCGGGCGGGCTGGTGTTCTCGCTCTCGGCCGTGGCGCTGTACGCGGCCTCCACGCTCTTTCACAGCACGCGCGGCCGCAGCAAGCGCCTGTGGGAGCGCGCCGACCACTGCGCGATCTTTTTGCTCATCGCCGGCACCTACACGCCCTTCGCGCTCGTCACGCTGCAAGGCCCCTGGGGCTGGCTGCTGCTCGCGGCGATCTGGAGCGCGGCGTGCTTCGGCATCTGGCGCGAGCTGAAACCCGCCGAGACCGGCACGGCGAAGAAGCCTTCGCTGCCGCTGTACATCGGCATGGGCTGGCTCGGCGTGCTGGCCGCCGCGCCGCTGGCGGCCAAGCTGCACGCCACCGGCCTGGCCTGGCTGGTCGCGGGCGGCGTGCTCTACACGGTGGGCACGGTGTTCTATCGCAACCGGCGGGGGCTGCGCCACGCGCACGGCGCCTGGCACCTGTTCGTGCTGGCCGGCACCACGAGCCACTACGTGGCCGTGGGATGGTTCGTGCTCTGAAGCCTGGTTCCTACAACGGCTGCAGCTTCGCGGTCTTCATCATCCGCTCGGTCAGTTCCATCTCGCTCGCGAAGCCCTGCACATAGGCCTCGGTCGTCGACGGGCTCACCTCGCTGCCCAGCTCGGTCAGCGCAGCGATCACCGACGGCTGCTTCAGCGCCTGCCCGAACACCTCGTAGATGCGCGCCGCAATGGCATCAGGCGTGCCCGCCGGCACCGAGACGCCGCCCCACGACGTGAGCTCGACGCCGCGCAGCCCCAGTTCGGCCAGCGTCGGCACCTGCGGCAGGGCCGCGTTGCGCTTGGCGCCGGCCACGCCCAGGGCGCGCAGCTTGCCGCCCTGCACGTGCGGCAGCGCCACCGAGAAGATCGGCATGCCGAAGTTCACCTGGTTGCCCAGCATCGCATTGACGATTTCCGACGCGCCCTTGTACGGCACGTGCGTGGCCTGCACGCCCGCGGCCTGCAGGAACAGCTCCACGCCCAGGTGCGAGGGCGTGCCGACGCCGCCCGAGGCGTAGTCGAGCTTGCCGGGGTTGGCGCGCGCACGCGCCACCAGCTCCTGCAGGGTCTGGATGCCCGAGCCCGCATTCACCACCAGCAGCACGTCGGAAGTGGTCAGCCGCATGATGTGGCGGAAGTCCTTGAGCGCGTCGTAGCCCGGGTTCTGCTGCATGCGCATGTTGGCGGCCATGGGCGCGCTCGAGTAGATCCAGGTGTAGCCGTCGGGCGCGGCGCGCGCGACCTGGCGCGCGCCGATGTTGCCGGCCGCGCCGCCCCGGTTCTCGATGACGACCGGCTGCCCCAGCAAGGGGCCGAGCGCTTCCGCGAGGATGCGCGCGCCGTTGTCCGGGCCGGTGCCGGCCAGGTACGGCACGACCCACTTGACCGGGCGGGTCGGCCGCCAGGCGGAGGCGTTCGCGCCAGCTGCGCGAGCAACGCCCGGCAGCAGCGCCGAGGCCGCGATCGCACCGCACAGCGCGCGGCGATTGGCATTGATGAGAGTCATGGCTTGTGGTGTCTCCTGATTGTCTGGTCCGGCCTCAGGCCGCATCGCCGATCAGCTCGCGCGCGATGATGTTCTTCTGGATCTCGCTCGTGCCCGTGAGCACGCGGTACATGCGCAGCATGCGGAACAGGAACTCCACGCGCCGCCCCTGCACGATGCCTTCGCCGCCGTGGATCTGCACCGCCGCGTCGGCCACGCGGAACGCGGCCTCCGAGCAGAACAGCTTGGCCATCGAGGCCTCGGCGCGCGGGTCGCCACCGGCGTCGATCTGCCGCGCGGTCGACAGCATCAGCGCGCGCGCCGCGCACAGCTGCGTCGCCATGTCGGCCAGCGAATGCTGGATCGCCTGGAACTGCGCGATGGCGCGGCCGAACTGGCGGCGCGTGCGCGCGTAGTCGCGTGCGTCCTTCAACGCCACGGTCGCCAGCCCCACCATGCCCGGGCAGTGCAGCAGCCGGTTGACCGTGATGCGCCCCAGCGCCAGCGCCAGCCCCTTGCCGGGCTCGCCGATGAGGTTCGCGGCCGGCACGCGGCAATCGGTGAGCACGATGTCGCCCGTGGTCGACTGGCCCGCCATGGTCTTGTAGCCAGCCTGCACTGCGACGCCCGGCTGCGTCAGGTCGACGAAGAACGCCGTCACCTCGCGGCGCGCCGGATCGTCCGAGGTGGACGCCATGAGCACCGCGAGATCGGCAAACGGCGAGCCCGAGATGAAGCGCTTGCGCCCGTTGAGCACATACACGTCGCCCTCGCGCCGCGCCTGCGTCTGCACCGCGCCGGCATCGGAGCCGGCCTCGGCTTCGGTGAGCGCGAAGCAGATCGCCTTCTCGGCCTGCGCCACGGGACGGATGAACTTCGCCATCTGCTCCGGCGTCGCGAACTTGGCCAGTGCGCCGACGCGCGGTGGCCCGCTGAGTTCGCCGAACACATGCGGCGCGAGCGGCGAGCCGCTGGCGTAGATCGATTCCTTCACCAGCACATGGTCGACTAGCGACAGGCCCAGGCCGCCCATCGCCGGCGGCAGCGTCATGCCGTAGAAGCCCATCGCGTGCGAGCGGCGCCAGACGTGGCGCAGCGTCTCCCTGTCGGGGCCGTGCTCGTGGTCGATGCCCTTCTCGCGCACCAGGTCGGCCAGTTCGCCGTTCAGGAAATCGCCGATGCGGGCGATCAACTCGGCCGCGCGCGGCGAGCCCTCGAAGGGGCCGTCGAACAGCGGCGCGCGGATGGCCGAAGCCTCGGTGGGTGCGGCGGAAGGGGTCAGCGTGGTGTCCATGTCGTTCTCTTCGCTCTTGTTCAATTGACGCGCCGCGCGTGGCCGGCCCAGTACGGCGTCTGGATCGCCTTGCGTGCGACCTTGCCATTGGCGTTCTTCAGCAGCGAATCGACGAACTCGATGCGGCGCGGCCGCTTGAAGCCCGCCAGCCGCGCGGCGCAGAAGTCGTCGAGCCCGGCCGTGTCGGGCGAGGCGCCCGGCTTCAGCACGATGTGCGCGGCCACCGCTTCGCCCCACTTGTCGTCGGGCACGCTGAACACGCAGGCCTCGGCCACCGCCGCGTGCTGGTACAGCACGGCCTCGACCTCCGAGGGGTACACGTTGAAGCCGCCGCTGATGACCATGTCCTTCTTGCGATCGACGATGTAGATGTAGCCCTCGTCGTCGGCGCGCGCGAGGTCGCCCGTGTGGTAGCGGCCCTCTTTGAGCACCTCGGCCGTGAGCTCGGGCGCGCGCCAGTAGCCGGCGAAGATGTCCTCGCCGCTCACCACGATCTCGCCCACCTCGCCGGGCGCGACCGGCCGGCCTTCGTCGTCGACGATCTCCACCAGCGACTCCAGGAAAGGCCGCCCGCACGAGGCCAGCCGCTCGGGCATGGCGGCGCGCGCGAACAGGTGGTCTTCCACCGAGAGGCCGCACACGCCCGAGGTGGTTTCGCCCGCGCCGTAGCCCTGCGACAGCACGGGGCCGAACACGTCCATCGCCTGCATGATCCGCGCGGGCGCCATCGGCGCGGCGCCGTAGCCCAGGCGCTGCAGGTCGGGCAGCGGCCGGTAGCGGCCCTGCAGCTCGGCCAGCAGCATGTTGATCATGGTGGGCACCATGAAGGTGTGGGTCACGCGCTCCTTCTTCATGTCGTCCAGGAAGCGCGCGGGCTCGAAGCCGGTGAACAAACGGATGGTCGCGCCGCTGCACAGCGCCGGCACGATCTGCATGCCCGAGGCGTGCGTGATCGGCCCCACCAGCCCCAGCAGGTCGCCCGGGCGCAGGCCCTCGCTGCGCGAGAGGAACTTGCGCAGCTGGGCCAGCCGGTTGCCGAAGGTCTGCATCGCGGCCTTGAGCACGCCGCTGGAGCCCGAGGTGTAGTGCAGCACCGCCAGCTCGTCGGCGCGCACGCGCTCGCAGGTGAAGGCGTCGCTCGCGAGTGCGAGCTGGCCTTCGTAGGAAGCAGGCGTGCTTTCGGCGGCGTCGAGCAGCAGCAGCTTGGGTGCCGCGCCCTTCAGCAGTGGCAGGAAGGTCTCGGCGCGCGCGGCGGTGGTGACGATGAGCGCGGCGTCGCTGTTCTCGATGACCTCGGCCACCTCGACCGGTGCGAGCCGCGCGTTCATCGGCGCCTTCACCAGCGCGGCCTTGTAGCAGGCCAGCTCCAGCTCGACGATCTCGACGCAGTTGGGCAGGTACACGCCCACGCGGTCGCCGCGCTGCAGGCCGAGGCCGCGCAGGGCATTGGCCAGGCGGTTGGCGCGCCGGTCGAGCTGTTCGTAGGTGCAGGCGCGCTGCGGGCTGGTCACGGCGATCTGCCGGGCATGCAGGCGGGCGGCGCGGGATGCGAGTTCGCCGACGTTGGCGACCTCGGGCGAAAGTGAGGGCAAGTTGTCTCCTTGAGGCCGGTGCCTGTGCACCGTGGGGAGAACTTTCGCAAACAACGCCGCCGCACAACAAATACCGATTGCTGATGCGCAGCCATCACAAAAGATGATGGCCCCGGCGCGCGATCTTCCTGCCCGCGATGGCTATGGCTTGCCGTCGCCCAGGAACTGCGCGTCCCAACGCCCCGAGGCGATCATCGAGCGTGCCTCGTCGGCCAGCGCCTGTCTCACGACCTGCGTGGCCGCGTCGGGCGCCTTGCCGGCCGGCGTGGCCAGGTGGTAGGTGCGCGCCAGCTCGGGCTCGACGATGCGTGCAATCAACCAGTTCGGCTGATCACCCGGCCCGTCCGCAAGTGCGCAGGCGGGCGTGACCGTGAAGCCCGCGCCCGCCAGGTAGAGCGAGCGCAGCACGCGCGCCGAGTCGTGCTCGTGCACCACGTTGAGTTCCACGCCTACGGCCTCGGCCGCCGCCTCGACGCGCTGGCGGATGCTGAAGCGGCGCGACTGCAGCACCAGCGGCAGGTTCGCCGCGCGCGCGAAAGGCACCGTGGGACGCGCGGGCGCACCCTTCTTCCCGCGCCCGCCCTTCGCACTTTTTCCGAGCAGTGCCGCCACCTCGCCCTTCGCATCGAAGCCGCAGAGGAACATGCCTTCACGCACGAAGGGACGCACGTCCAGCCCCTCGACACTGGGGGTGTCGACCAGCAGGCCGATGTCGGCGCGGCGATCGACCATCGCCTTGCGCACCATCAGGCTCAGGTCGTCGATCACGAACACGCGGATGCGCGGGTGCGACTGCTTCAGCCGCGCCAGCACCGGCCCGAGCAGCAGCGAGGCCAGCAGGAACGGCACCGCCACCGTGACCGAGCCCTCGGGCCCGTCGGGCGCGCGCTGCAACCGCTCGCGCATGGCCGCGGCATCCGACAGCAGGCGCCGCGCGTCCTGGTACAGCTGCAGCCCCGCGGCCGTGGGCGTGACACCGACATGCGAGCGGTCGAACAGCTGCGTACCGAGCTCGGCCTCGAGCTTCTTGATCTGCGCGGTCAGCGCGGGCTGCGCCACGTACAGCGACGCGGCCGCGCGCGACAGGCTGCCGGCTTCGAGCACCGCGATGAAATAGCGAAGAGACCTCAAGTCCATGGGGCGGGCGGGAGAAAGATGGGGCCGCCCATTGTGGCCCCGTCGCCGACTCAGCTTGCGAGGGCCTTCACTGCGATGCGCGTGGCCGAGGCGACCACGTCGTTGCGGCCCTTCGCGTCCTTGTCGGGGAAGGTCAGGTAGACCGACAACACCAGCGGCGCGCCCGACGGCGGCCACAGCACGCCGACGTCGTTGGTGCTGCCGTAAGAACCCGCGCCGGTCTTGTCGCCCACACGCCAGCCTTTGGGCACGCCGGCCAGGAAGCGTTCGGTGCTGGTGGTGTTGCCGAGCAACCATTCGCGCATCTGCTCGCGCTGCGGCGCGCCGAGCGCGTCGCCCAGCGCGAGCCGCTGCACGGTGTCGGACATGGCCGCAGGCGTGGTCGTGTCGCGCGGGTCGCCGGGAACGGCGGTGTTCAGCTCAGGCTCGGTGCGGTCGAGGCGGAAGGTGGTGTCGCCGATGCGCCGCGCGAACGCGGTGACGGCGGCCGGTCCGCCCAGCACCTTCAGCAGCAGGTTGGCGGCGGCGTTGTCGCTGTACTGCATGGTGGCGGCGCACATCTCGTTCACGGTCATGCCGGTGGCGAGGTGCTTCTCGGCGACCGGCGAGTGCGACACCAGGTCGCCCTTGCCGACGCTGATGCGGCGCCCGAGCAGGCTGGCGTCGGTCGCGCTGCGTTCGAGCACGGCGGCGGCGAGCACCAGCTTGAAGGTGCTGCACAGCGGAAAGCGCTCGTGCGCACGGTGCTGCAGGCGCGCGCCGCTGCCGGTGTGGAAGCCCGACACGCCCAGGCGTCCGCCGCAGGCGCGCTCGAGTTCGGCGAGCTGCGTTTCGGCGTCCGACTGCGCGCCCTTCTTCGGCCATGCGCTGCAGGCGCCGGCAAGCGGGGTCACGGCGGCGGCGAGCAACAGGGTGCGGCGCTGGATCAGAGGGTTCATGTGCGTGCGTCTTTCTTTTCGCGAGTGAATGGAATGAAAGGCATCGTAGGAGCGCCGCTGCCGCGCTTCCAGCGCCCGGGGCGCGCACGGCGTCCCGGGTGTATCAGGTGTAACGCCATTTCATCATTCAACCTTCGGGTTGAATTTTCTTCGGGACCGATCTATATTCAACTTCATGGTTGAACTTGAAATCGAAGACGCACGGCTCGACGCCGTGTTCCACGCCCTGGCCGACAGCACGCGGCGCACCATGCTGCAGTTGCTTGCGCAGGGTGAGTGCAGCGTGGGCGAGCTGGGCGCGCCATTCCGCATGTCCTTCGCGGGCGCCTCCAAGCACGTCAAGACGCTGGAGCGCGCGGGGCTGGTGTCGCGCACCGTGCAGGGCCGTGCGCACGTATGCCGGCTGGAACCGGCGGCGCTCGCCACGGCCGATGCGTGGCTGCGCGCGTACGAAGTCTTCTGGAACCACCGCCTGGACGCGCTGGCGGATGCGCTGCGGCGCGATGCCCACGACGACGGCCACAGCCGCGCGTGAGCACCTTCTCTCTCTTCACCTACCCAAGGAGCACCGACCCATGACCACGACCCTGAAGCACAGCCTGGGCACGCAGACCGAGCCCGGCACCCTGCGCATCGAACGCATCCTGCCCGGCCCCATCGACCGCGTGTGGACCTACCTCGTCGACCCGGAAAAGCGCCGCAGCTGGCTGGCCGGCGGCACCATGGCGCAGGCGCCGGGCGCGGTGTTCGAGCTGCGCTTCCAGCACACCGAGCTGTCGGGCGAGGTGGCGCCCGAGCGCTTCGCGGCCTACCGCGAGACCCATGTGCAGCACTCGCGCGTGCTGCGCATCGAGCCGCCGACCCTGCTGGTCATCAGCTGGGGCAGCGAGCGCGAGGACGCGTCCGAGGTCAGCTTCGAACTGTCGCCGCAGGGTGCGCAAGCGACGCACCTGGTGCTCACGCACCGCCGCCTGCCCGACCGCAAGGAAACGCTGAGCGTGGCCAGCGGCTGGCACGCGCACCTGGGCGTGCTCGACGAGGTGCTGCACGGGCGCGCGCCGCAAGGCTTCTGGACGCAGCTGGAGGCCGCCGAGGCGGCCTACGCGACGCACATCCGCTGAAGGCCTTCGGGCGGGCGTCAGGCCCGGCGGGCGGGCTGCGACGGCTCGCGGCAGGGCTGCACGCGGACTGCGCGGCTGATCACCTGCCGCTGCTCGCGCGCGCCCTTGAGCAGGCGCTCGGCCGCGACCCTGCCGTGAGGCACCGGCGCGCCCTCGCCCATTTCCGACACGGCCACGAACACCGTCTGCCCGCCTTCGAGCACCGCCTGCGTCTTCGGTTGCGACTTGCCCGCGTAGAGCGGTGCATCGTCGATGTAGGCCTCCAGCGAGTGCGCGCCCGGCGCCACGCACAGGCGCGTGAAGCCGTTGGGCATCAGCGCGGCATGGAACTCGCCGTCGACATACACATGCGCCGCGCCCGTGCTGGGCGTGGATGTGGCGCGGCGGAAGAACACGACCTGCGCCAGCTCGGGCACCACCGCGGGCGCGGGCCGGTACACGGCCCCCTTGCGCGCGGTCGTGGCCGATACCGCGACGGGCACGGCCATGTTCATCGGCTCGGAAGGCGGCGGCATCGGCGGCAGGGGCACGTACGCCGTGACCGCGACGGGGCCGCAGCCCGCGACCAGCGTGGAGGCGGCGAGCAGCCAGCGGCCCGCGCGCAGGCGGGGATGGAAGGAAAGGAATCTGGACAAGGACATGGCGTGCTTCGAGCGCCTTCAGAAAAAAGGCAGCCATCTGGCGAAGAGAAGGAAGAGCGGGCCGGCCGGAAAACGGCCAGCGCTCAGGGAACGAAGCACTCTAGGAAAAACCACCGAGGCAGGCCATCGGACGAATCCGAAAGCGGTGCGCGATGGCGTGGGCCCGCGCTGAAAACGCGGGCCCGGCGGCGCGTCGGCTCAGGCCGCGCGCAGCCGGCGGGCCGCGATGCGCACCGGCATCGACAACAGGATCTGCGCCATGCTCTTGCCCAGCGGGTCGGTGCGCAGCGACGCCATGCCGCCGCCGCCCAGCGCCGCTTCGCAGACGAAGTTGAAGGCGCCGATGCCAGGCAGCTCGTAACGCGTCACCTCGCCTTCGACCAGGTGCGCCATGTAGGCGCGCACGGCCTGCGCGCTGAGCTGCTCGCGCAGCACGGGCAGGAAGCGCGGCTCGCGCGCGAGGATGCCGATGTTCGAGACGTCGCCCTTGTCGCCGCTGCGGCCATAGGCCAGGCGGATCAGCGGCACCTCGAGCCATTCGTCGTCCGTGTCCGGGTCGGTGGCGTCTGCCTGCGGCGCCACCTCATCGGCCACGGCAACCTCCGCTGCCTGCGCCCTCACGGCTACGGGCCACGACTCGCCCGCCATCTCGACCACGGGCGTGAACAGCGCCTTGTCCACGAGCAGCGGAAACTGCCGGATCGACAGCGCCACCGACGGCCGCCCGCCGCCCAGGCCGGTGGTGCCGGGCGCCCACGAGGTGCCGGCCGCCGAGATCTCGCGCGCGAAGAGTTCGAGCGGCGCCTTGTCCGCGTGCGTGACGGCCACGCGCAGCACCGCCTGGCGCGGCGGCTGGGCGGTGGCGTGCGGGCCGTAGCACTGCTCGGCGCCCAGCACGTCGATGTGGGTGGCCGAGAAGTCGGCCCAGCCGCGCTGCGCGAACAGGTCGCGCGTGCGGCGCAGCATGGCCTCGCCGCTGCGCCGCGCCTTGGCGGCGGCGTCGAAGCCGACGATCAGCAGCTCGGCGTTGCAGCGGTAGCCCGCGGCATAGGTGGCCGTGACCTTGTAGCGGCCCGAGGGCGCACGTCCTTTCGCGCCCGAGACGCGCACCCGGTCCGCACCCACGGCCTCGATCTGCACGGCGCGAAAGTCGCAGGTCACGTCGGGCAGCAGGTAGGCCGCGGGGTCGCCGATCTCGTACAGCAGCTGTTCGCCCACGGTGGCGCGGCTCACCAGCCCGCCGGTGCCGGGCGGCTTGCCGACGACGAAGCTGCCGTCGGCCGCGCATTCGACCACCGGGTAGCCGATGTGGGCCCAGTCGGGCACCTGCTCCCAGTCGGTGTGCAGGCCGCCGGTGGCCTGCGCGCCGCATTCGATGATGTGGCCGGCCAGGCTGCCGCCGGCGAGGCGGTCCCAGTCGTCGTCGGCCCAGCCGAATTCGTGCATCAGCGCGCCGAGCGTGACGGCGCTGTCGACGCAGCGGCCGGTGATGACGATCTGTGCGCCGGCATCGAGCGCCCGCGCGATCGGCACGGCGCCCAGGTAGGCGTTGGCGCTCACGAGGCGCTCGGGCAGCGGCGCGCCCGTGCTCATGTGGCCGATGCCCTGCGCGCGCAGCGCCTCGGCATGCGGCAGCGCGTCGTCGCCGGTGACCACGGCAATGCGCGGCGCGAGCCCCATGCCGGCCGCCAGTTGCGTGAGCGCGGCGGCGCAGGCGCGCGGGTTCACGCCGCCGGCGTTGGCGATCACGCGGATGCCCTGACGCATCACGTCGGGCAGCACGGCGGCCATGGCGGTGGTGACGAAGTCGGTGGCGTAGCCGGCGTCGGGGTTCTTCAGCTTCGCGCCGGCCAGCAGCGACATCGTGAGTTCGGCCAGGTAGTCGAACACGAGGTAGTCGATGCCGCCGTGCGCCACGAGCTGCGGCGCGCCCGTGCTGCTGTCGCCCCAGAAGCCCGAGGCGCCGCCGATGCGCACGGTCTTCTGCTGCGTGTGGGGGCTGTTCATCGCGCGGCTCATTCGGGTTCGATGCCGGCCGCGCGGATCACGCGGCCCCACTTCTGCGACTCGGCGGCCTGGAACTTCGCGAGCGCCTCGGGCGTGCCGGTGGCGGCCTCGCCGCTGGAGATGGCCTGGTAGGCGACGATGGCCGGCGAGGCCGACACCTTCACCAGCATCTCGTTGAGCTTGCGCGTGACGGCCGCGGGTGCGCCCGGCGGCAGGTAGACCGCCGTCCAGTACGACATGTCGTAGCCCTTCACGCCCGCCTCGGCCACGGTCGGCAGCGCGGGCACGGCGGCCAGGCGCTTGTCGCCGCTCACGGCCAGCGCGCGCAGCTTGCCGCTCTTGACGTGCGGAAGCGCCGTGGGCGCGTCGGCGAACATGAAGTCGACCTGCCCGCCCAGCAGGTCGGTGATGGCCATCGGGTTGCTCTTGTAGGGCACGTTCACCATGTCGATGCCCGCCATCTGCTTGAGCAGCTCGCTCGCCACGCGGCTGGACGAGCTGCCGCTGCCGAAGTTGAGCTTGCCCGGCGATTTCTTCGCCGCTGCCACGAGGTCGGCCACCGACTTGATCGGCGAATCGGCCCCCACCAGCAGCAGCATGTGGCCCTTGGACAGCAGCCCGACCGGCGTGAAGTCTTTCACCGGGTCGTAGGGCAGCTTCTTGTACAGGTGCTCATTGGCCGCGTGCGTGGTGTTGGTGGTCATGAGCAGCGTGTAGCCGTCGGGCGCGGCCTTGGCGACGTACTGCGCGGCCAGGAAGCCGCTGGCGCCGGCGCGGTTCTCCACGATCACCGGCACCTTGTACTCGGTGGTCAGTGCCTGCGCGATGGTGCGCGCCTGCTGGTCGGTGCCGCTGCCGGCCGCGAACGGCACGACGACGGTGAGCGGCTTGGCGGGGTAGTCCTGCGCGTGGGCAGGTGCCGCCGCCGCGACCGCGAAGGCCAGGACCGCGCCAAGGCGGAAGATGGAAGTGCGCATGGATGATGTCTCCGGTGGGATGTAGTTTTTGAGAAGGGAAAGGATGCGGTCGCTCAAATGCTGTCGCGCGGCGGCACCGGCGGCGCACCGAGCGCCGCGTTGTGCTCGCCCAGCCGGGGCGCGACCGCGCGGTGCGCGGGCCGCACGCCGTCGATGGACATCGGCAGCGCCGTGAGGCGGAAGTCTTCGCCCGGCACCGGCTGCAGCATGCCCAGTGCCTCCACCTGCGGATGCGCGACGGCCTCGGGCACGGTGTGCACCGGCGCGCAGGGCACGCCGGCGGCAGTGAAGCGCGCCATCCAGTCGGCGCGGGTGCGCGCGCGCAGCAGCGGGCCGATCTCTTCGAACAGCGCCGCCTTGTGCTGCAGCCGCTGGCGGTTGCCGGCAAAGCGCGCGTCGGTGGTCCAGTCGTCGCGCCCGAGTTCGTGCGCGAACTTGGCGAAGAGCCGGTCGTTGCCGCAGCAGATCAGGAGCGGCGCATCGGCGGTATCGAAAGATTCGTAGGGCACGAAGCCCGGATGGCCCGAGCGGTGGCGCTCGGGCAGCCGGCCTTCGTTGACGTAGGCGTCGGCCTTCTGGCCGGTCCAGACCAGCGCGGTCTCCAGCAGCGAGGTGCTCACCACGCCGCCCCGCCCCGTGAGGTGGCGCCGCTGCAGCAGCGCCAGCGCGCCGATCACGGCCCACATGCCGGTGCCCTGGTCGCAGACCGAGGCGCCGGTGCGCATCGGCGGATCGTCGGGCCCGCCGTTGATGCTCGACAGCCCGCTGAAGGCCTGGATCAGTGGCTCGTAGCCCGGCTGCATGCGCAGCGGGCCGGTGTGGCCGAAGGCCGAGATCTCGCAGTAGATGAGCCGCGGATGGCGCGCGCACAGCGACGGGCCGTCGATGCCCATCGACTGCGTGACGCCCGGGCGCAGGTTGTGGATGAGGATGTCGGCGCCGGCCGCGAGGGTCTCGAAGGCGGCCATGCCCTCTTCGCTCTTCAGGTCGATGGCGACCGAGCGCTTGCCGCGGTTGAAGACGTGGAAGTTGAGCGCGTCGCCGTGGCGAAAGGCCGGGCCCATGTGGCGCGCGTCGTCGCCGCCCTCGACGCGCTCGAGCTTCACGACGTCGGCGCCGAGATCGGCCAGGATCGCGCCCGCGAAGGGCCCCGCCAGCACCTGCCCGAGCTCGAGCACCCGGATGCCTTCCAGAATTTTGGTGTCCATGTCACGGGGGCGCGGGGGCCCCTTGTCTCCGTGTATCGAATGCGCCAGTCTCGGCGTCGCACATTGATCTGTGAAGAACAATATTCCTATATCTGTGATAACTTGGATGGATCAATCCACAGCCACTCTGGGAAGGCCGCGTCCGTGCGAGTCGACATCACGCTGCAGCAGCTCGAGGCCTTCGTCGAGGTCGCGAAGACCGCCAACTTCCGCGCTGCCGCACAGGCCCTGCACGTGTCGCAGCCGGCGCTGAGCCGCACGGTGCGCATCGTCGAAGACCTGGTGGGCGCGCGCCTGTTCGACCGCGACACGCGGCACGTCGAGCTCACACCGGCGGGGCGCGAGCTGCTGCCGATCGCGCTGCGCATCCTGGAGAACTTCAACAGCTCGTTCAGCGAGCTGTCGCAGTTCCTCGAAGGCCGCAGCGGCCACCTCACCATCGCGGCGCTGCCCTCGACCGGCGTGGCGCTGCTGCCCGGCGCCATCGCCGAGTTCCGCCAGCAGCATCCGCAGGTGCAGTTCTCGCTGATCGAAGGGCCGGCCGAAGCGGTGCGTGCCGCGGTGGACGAAGGCCGCGCCGACTTCGGCCTCAGCGTGCGCCCCGGCACGCACGAGCCCCTGCTGTACCGCCACCTGCGCGACGACCCCTTCGTGCTGCTGTGCCGGCGCGACGACCCGCTGGCCGCGCGCGCCTCGGTGTCGTGGTCGGTGTTCGCGACGCGGCCCTTCATTGCGAGCAGCTTCCAGAGCAGCATCCGGCCGATCACCGACGCCGCCTTCCTGCAGCGCGGCCTGCAGGTGCAGCCCGCGCTCGAATACCCGAGCGTGGCCGTGGCGGGCGCGCTGGTGGCGGCCGGCCTGGGGCTCACCGCCCTGCCCCGGCTCGCGCTGCAGCTGTCGCAGAACGACGAGCTGGCCACCGTGCCGCTGCAGCGCCCGCTGATGTCACGGCCCATCGGGCTGGTCACGCGGGCGGGGCGCTCGCCTTCGCCCGTGGGCCGCGCCTTCATGGACCTGCTGCACCGTCGGGAATCGTCCCGCAGCTGACCGGCGCACGGTGCGCTGCGGCATGATCGACGCCATGCACAGCACGCCCCCGTATCCCCTGGTCATCGTCAAGGTCGGTGACACCCATGACGCGCTGCGCGAAGGCCGCGGCGACTTCGAACACTGGATCGCCGACGGCCTCGGCACGCAGACCCTGCCCCTCGTGGTGGTCGACCCGCGCCGCGGCGACACGCTGCCCGCGCCCGGCCAGGTCGCGGGCGTGGTCGTCACCGGCTCGCACGCGATGGTGTCGCACCGCGAATCCTGGAGCGAAACCACCGCCGCCTGGCTCGCCGAACTGGTCGCGCGCGACACGCCCGTGCTCGGCATCTGCTACGGCCACCAGCTGCTGGCGCACGCGCTCGGCGGCGAGGCCGGCCACCACCCGGGCGGCCCCGAAGTTGGCACGGTCACCGTCACGCTCGATGCCGCCGCCGCCGGCGACGCCCTGCTGGGCGACCTGCCCGCGCAGTTCCCGGCGCAGGCGATCCACTGGCAGAGCGCGCTGCGCCTGCCCGAAGGCGCGGTGAAGCTGGCCCACAGCGCGCACGAACCCGTGCACGCCTTCCGCGTGGGCGCGCAGGCCTGGGGCCTGCAGTTCCATCCCGAATTCGACGCCCAGACCATGGGCGGCTACATCGAGCTGCTGGCCCGCGACCTCGCCGCCGACGGGCTCGATGCCGCGGCGCTGCGCGAAGGCGTGCGCCCCACCGACGCGGCGGCGAGCCTGCTCGGGCGCTTCGCACGGATCGTCGAGGCCAAGGCGCAGCCAACCGTCTGAGGGCGCCGACGGGGCGTCGGCGCGCGACTACAAAAAGCGGGCCCCGCTTGGGTTAAGGTGCGGTTCCTTTCGCAGCTTTCCCCGCCTCATGACCACGCCTTCGTCCCCGCCGGCCCGCAAGCACTTCTCGATGATTCGCGGCTTTCACCTGGCCGATGTGTTCACGCTCGGCAACGCGGCCTGCGGCGTCGGGGCGGTGTTCTTCGCGATGGCCTTCATGCGCAGCCAGTCGCTCGCCCACTTCTACTGGGCCGCGGCGCTCGCCCCGGCCGCTTTCATCTTCGACGTGCTCGACGGCCGCATCGCGCGCTGGCGTCAGACCCAGTCGGCGCTCGGACGCGAACTCGACTCGCTGGCCGACGTGATCTCCTTCGGCGTGCTGCCCGCCGCGCTCGGCTTCGCCGCCGGCCTGGACGGCGGCTGGGACTGCGCCGTGCTCATCTATTTCGTCGGCTGTGGCGTGAGCCGGCTCGCGCGCTACAACGTGACGGCCGAGGCGCTCTCGGCCGGTGCCGACAAGGTGAAGTACTTCGAAGGCACGCCGATCCCGACCAGCGTGGTGCTGGTGGGCGTGCTGGCCTACGCGGCCTCGAAGGGCGCCCTAGGCGCCAACGTGTGGGGCGGCGCCTGGACGCTCGGCCCCTGGCAGCTGCACCCGCTGGTGCTGCTGTTCGCGCTCTCGGGCACGCTGATGATCAGCAAGACCCTGCGCATCCCCAAGTTCTGACCGCAGCTCTGCCCCGCTCACCAAGGAGACCCCGCATGACGATGAAGCTGTATTTCGACCCGCGCAGCCGTGCGCAGGTCGCCAAGTGGATGCTCGACGAAGCCGAGGTCGACTACGAGATCGTGCCCACCCTCATCCGGGAGGGCGCCCACAAGCGCCCCGAGTTCCTGAAGATCAACCCGGCCGGCAAGCTGCCGGCGCTGGTCGACGGCCGCACCCGCATCTTCGAGAACGCGGCCATCTGCATGTACATCGCCGAGAAGTACCCCGGCAAGCGCCTGGCACCGGCCGTGGGCACGCCCGAGCGCGGGCGCTACCTGTCGCTCATGGTCTATTCGACCGCGCAGCTCGAGCCCTCGATGGGCGACAGCCTGCTGAAGATCAAGAGCAACAACAGCGCGCGCGGCTGGACCGATTTCGAGCAGGCCAAGGACGCCGTCGAACGCGAACTCGGCGACGGCCCCTACCTGTTCGGCGCCCAGTTCACGGCCGCCGACGTGATGATCGGCTCGATGCTCATCTGGCACCGCGCCTTCGGCGGGCGCACGAACCGGCCCCAGCTCGACGCCTACATCCACCGGTTGCAGGCGCGGCCCAGGGGCATGAAGTTCGGGTGAGGTAAGTGGCAAGGCGTGCCGCGCTGGCGACAGTGTGCGGCGGAGGTTCATCCTCTAATCGGTCCCTCTTTTTCGACCCATTCCCTATCACGCCCGCCCCATGACTTCGAACACCTCGCGCTCCCGGTTCTCGTTGACGGCCCTCTCCCTGGGCCTGGTCGCCCTGCTCGGGGCCTGTGCCAGCACACCGCCGCCCGGCAGCCGCAGCGTGAGCATCGAGCGCACCACCTTCGGCATCGCGCACATCACGGCGCCCGACTACGAAGGCCTGGCCTACGGCACCGCCTACGCGCACGCGCAGGACAACGTCTGCCAGACCGCCGAGCACCTGCTGACGCTGCGCGGCGACCGCGCGCAGTTCCTCGGGGCGCAGAACACCGGCGACTTCGGCCTGGGCCGCATGCCCAACGCGCAGATCGACCTGTTCGTGCGCTACCACATGGACGACGCGGCGCTGGCCCGCGCGGCGGCCACCACCAACGACGAGGTGAAGGCCGCGCTGCGCGGCTACGTGGCGGGCTACAACCGCTACCTGCAGGACGCGGGCCCGGGCGGCCTGCCCGAAGCCTGCCGCGGCAAACCCTGGGTGCGCCCGATGACGGCCGCCGACCTGGCGCGCGCCACCGAGCAATCGATGATCCAGGGCGGCCTGGGCGCACTGGCCGGCGCGGTGCTGGCCGCCGTGCCGCCGGCCCCGGGCGCAAGAACCGGTGCGGCGCCGGTCGCGCTCGAGCAGGCGGTGGCCGAGATCGGCCGCCACAGCTTCAACGCCAACCCCGAGGGCGGCGAGCTGGGCTCCAACGGCTGGGCCTTCGGGCGCAATGCCACGCCCGACGGCAAGGGCCTGCTGCTGGGCAACCCGCACTTCCCCTGGAACGGCACCAACCGCTTCTGGCAGATGCACCTGACCATCCCCGGCCAGCTCGACGTGATGGGCGCCACCGGCGGCCTGAGCCCGGTGGTGTCGATCGGCTTCAACAAGGACGTGGCCTGGACCCACACCGTGTCGACCGGCAAGCGCTTCACGCTGTACGAACTCAAGCTCGACCCCAACGACCCGACCGTGTACTGGGTCGACGGCCAGCCGAAGAAGATGGTCGCGCGCACCGTCGCACTGCCGGCCGCCGCCACGGCGGGCGGCGCGCCCGTGCAGCACACCTTCTACGCCACCGACTGGGGCCCCGTGGTCTCGCTGCCGCGCGCCGGCCTGGGCTGGACCGCCCAGAAGGCCTATGCGATCCGCGACGCCAACACGCTCAACGTGCGCTCGGCCGAAAGCTGGATGAAGATGGGCCGGGCCCGCAACGTTGCCGAGCTGCGCGCCGCCATGGGCAACCAGGGCATCCCGTGGATCAACACCCTGGCGGCCGACCGTGAAGGCAACGCGATGTACGCCGACCTGTCGGTGGTGCCCGACGTGTCGGCCGAGATGCTCAAGGCCTGCGCGCCCTCGCCGGCCGCCGCCGCGCTGCTCAACGCGGCCGGCCTGCCCGTGCTCGACGGCTCGCGCAGCGCCTGCGCCTGGCACCGCGATAGCAGCGCCGCTGCGCCCGGCATCATCGCGCCGGCCCGCATGCCGGTCGTCATCACGCCCGACTGGGTGCAGAACAGCAACGACAGCTTCTGGCTCAGCAACCCGCGCGTGCCGCCAATGGCCGGCGTGTCGCCGCTGGTCGGCCCCGTCGGCGTGCCGCAGCGGCTGCGTACGCGCAGCGGCATCATGGAAATCGAAGGCCGCCTGGCCGGCACCGACGGCCTGCCGGGCAACCGCATGGGCGCGGCCGAGCTGCGCAGCGTGATCTTCCGCGACAGGAACCTCGCCGGCATGCTGGTGATGGACGACCTGAAGGCCGCGTGCACCGCCACCGGCGCCGCGCTGAGCGCCGACCAGGCCCTGGGCTGCCGCGTGCTCTCCGCCTGGGACCGCACCAGCAACGCCGAGTCGAAGGGCGCGGCGCTGTTCCGCGAGTTCTGGCGCAAGGCCAAGGACCTGCCGAAGGTCTGGCGCGTGCCTTTCGACCCGGCGCAGCCCGTGACCACGCCCACCGGCCTGGACATGGCCACGCCCGCCACGCGCGAGGCGGTGTTCAAGGCGCTGGGCGACGCGGTCGGCACCGTGCGCACCGCCGGCTTCGCGCCCGACGTGGCGCTGGGCGTGCCGCAGTCGCGCACCGTGCGCGGCCAGAAGATCGCACTGCCCGGCGGCGACGAATTCGAAGGCGTGCTCAACAAGCTCGAATCGCAGGGCCAGCCGCTGATCGACCCGAGGGGCTACGCCATCAACTACGGCAGCAGCTACATGCAGGTCGTGACCTTCGACGCGCGCGGCCCCGTGGCGCAAGGCCTGCTCACCTACGGCCAGAGCAGCGACCCGGCCTCGCCGCGCGCCTACGACCAATTGCCGCTGTTCGCGGCCAAGCAGTGGCATCCGCTGCCCTTCCACCCGGCCGACGTGCAGGCGCAGCGCGAAGGCAAGCCGCTGCAGCTGGCGTACTGAACCATGTCCTCGACCACTGCTCCTTTTCCCGCCCACGCCGCTACGGGCATCGACCTGCTGAACCGCCTGGCCGCCGAGCAGCCGCTCGCCCCGGCCTGCGATCACTTCTACTTCCTGCGCCACGGCCAGACCGGGCGCAACGCGCTGCGCGTCTTCCAGGCGCCCGACGAGCCCCTGAGCGCGCTCGGCGAGCAGCAGGCGGTGCAGGCGGCCGAGCTGCTGGCCGGCGAGCCGATCGGCGCCATCGTGTGCAGCGACGCGCGCCGCGCCTTCGACACCGCCCACACCGTGGCGCGCGCCCTGGGCCTCGTGCCCAGCGCGCACGAGAACCTGCGCGAGCGCAACTTCGGCGCGCTCATCGGCACCTCGTCGGCCAACATCGACTGGGCCTGCGAGCCCGAGGGCGGCGAGACGCTGGCGCAGTTCGTCGACCGCAAGCGCCAGGCGCTGGCCGCCGCGCTCGCCGCGCAGCCCGCGCCGGTGCTGGTGGTGGCGCACGGCGGCACGCTCTACGCGCTGGCCGCGCTGCTGGGCGTGGCGGTCGATGCGAGCATCTTCGGCAACGCGCAACCCTTGCGCTTCACACGTGCCGGCCCCACATGGGCCGTGACGCCGCTGCAACAGCGGCAAGCCGACGGCGGAGCAGCCCTGGCCTGACCTGGCTCCCGGTTGATCTGTACGCCGTCCTGAAAGGAATCACCACCCACCATGGAATTCAAGGACTACTACAGCGCACTGGGCGTCGAACGCACCGCGTCCGACGACGAGGTGCGCAAGGCCTACCGCAAGCTCGCCCGCAAGTACCACCCCGACGTCAGCAAGGAGCCCGACGCCGAGCAGCGCATGCGCGACATCAACGAGGCCAAGGACGTGCTCGGCGACAAGGACAAGCGCGCCGCCTACGACGCGCTGGCCGACCGTGTCGCGCGCGGCGGCCGCCCCGACGGCAGCTTCGAGCCGCCGCCCGGCTGGGACACCGGCTACGAGTTTCACCGCGGCCCGCGCCAGGGCCCGGCCGACCACGCCGACTTCAGCGAGTTCTTCTCGTCGATGTTCGGCGACGCCGAGCGGCGCGGCGCCACGCGCCAGAACTACCGCGCGCGCGGCGAAGACCACCATGCGGCCATCGAGATCACGCTCGAAGACGCGCTGAACGGCGCCGAGCGCGAACTCACGCTGCGCGCCCAGACGATCGACGCACAGGGGCATCCGCAGTGGGAGAACCGCACGCTCGCCGTGAAGATCCCGCCCGGCGTGCACCCCGGCCAGTTCATCCGTCTCGCGGGCCAGGGCATGCCCGGCCACGGCGGCGAGCCGGCCGGCGACCTGTACCTCGAGGTGCGCATCGCGCCGCACAAGCTGTACCGCGTGGAAGAGCGCGACCTGTACATGACGCTGCCCATCACCCCCGCCGAAGCCGCGCTGGGCGCGCAAGTGCAGGTGCCCACGCCCACCGGCGGCGTGGTCGAGGTCACCGTGCCGCCCAACGCGCGCGGCGGCATGAAGCTGCGGCTCAAGGGTCGCGGCTTCGCGGGCAAGACGCCCGGCGACCTGTACCTGCTGCTCGAGATCGCACTGCCGCCCGCCGACAGCGAGGCCGCGCGCAACGCCTACGCGCAACTCGCGCAGGCGACCTCCTCGTTCAACCCCCGCCAGCACCTGGGAGTCTGAGCATGGCGAACTTTTCTTCCGTGACCACCACCACGGCCATCGGCGTCTCGCACCCGCTGGCCGCCAACGAACTGGCGCACGCCTGCGGCGCCGACACCGCCTGGGTCGTGCAGCTGGTCGAAGTGGGCATCGTGCAGGTCACCACGACCGACGCACCGCCCGAACGCTGGGAGTTTTCCAGCACCGACCTGCAGCACGCACTCGAAGCGCGCCGCCTCGAACGCGACTTCGGCGTGAACCTGGACGCCGCCGCGCTGATCCTCGATCTGCAGCATGAGGTGCGGCGGCTGAAGGCGGTGCTGCAGGCGCGCGGCGTGGGCTGAAAAGCGCCACGCGCGCGTCGCGGGTCGCGCACGTGCAATGACTGCCAGATCCGCACAGCCGCCCGCCATTTGCGAACAGGATCGGTGAGCCTGCGGCCCTAGATTGCCGCTGCCTGCGGAATTTCGCATGGCAGGCCGGCGCGCAGGCAACCCTTCACACACGCCCGGCCTCCTCACACAGGAGACAAGAAGGCATGACCTCGCACAGGCTGAAGACCGCGCTCGACGCAACGCTGCACCAGACCGTTCACCGCCACGGCGGCGCCCCCGGCGTCGTCGCGATGGCGACCGACCGCACGGGCAATTTCTACGAAGGCGCCGCCGGCACGCGCGAACTCGGGCTCGACCGGCCGATGGCCACCGACAGCGTGTTCGCCATCTTCTCGACCACCAAGGCGATCACGGGCACCTGCGTGATGCAGCTGGTCGAAGAGGGCAAGATTTCTCTCACCGACCCGGCCGGCGCCTACGTGCCCGAGATCGACGAACTGCAGGTGCTCGACGGCTTCGACGCCGACGGCCGGCCGCGCACGCACGCGCCGCGCCGGCGCATCACGGTCAACGACCTGATGCTGCACACCTCGGGCCTGGGCTACGAGTTCTTCAGCGAAGACGACCTGAAGTACCGCGCCGCGCTGAACATTCCCACGGTGGTGTCGGGCAGCTTCGAATCGATCCGCACCGTGCTGCTGCACGAGCCGGGCGCGGCCTGGACCTACGGCGCCAACATCGACTGGCTGGGCCGCATCGTCGAGCAGCAGCGCGGCAAGCGCCTGGGCGAGGTGATGAAGGAACGCGTCTTCGAGCCGCTGGGCATGCAGGACATCGGCTTCGGGATGTCCGAATCGATGAAGGCGCGCCGCGTGACCATCCACGACCGCGCCGCCGACGGCCGGCTCACGCCGCTGCCCGAGCTGGTGCTGCCCGAGCCACCGCCGATGGACATGGGCGGCCACGGCCTGTATGCCACCGTGGGCGAGTACATGAAGTTCATCCGCATGGTGCTGAACGACGGCGCCGGGCCGCACGGGCGCGTGCTCAAGGCCGACACGGTGCAGCGCATGGCGCAGGACGGCCTGGCCGCGATGGACCTGTCGGTGGGCGGCTGGCGCACGTCGGTGCCCGCGCTGAGCAACACGGGCGAGTTCCTGCCCGGCACCGACAAGGGCTGGGCCTACACCTTCATGACCAACCGCGAGCGCGCGCCCACGGGCCGCCCCGCGAACTCGCTGATGTGGGCGGGCCTGGCCAACAGCTTCTTCTGGATCGACCGCGAGAACGGCATCGGCGGCTACTGGGCGACGCAGATCCTGCCCTTCCAGGACTGCGCGAGCTACCCGGGCTTCGTGGCTTTCGAGACCGCGGTTTACCATCACCGTTGAGCCGTTGCCCCGGGGCGCGGCGCCTTCTTCTCCTTGAACCGAGGTGCGCGATGGATGCGATCCGCAACGTGCTGGTCACCGACGCCCGCGGGCAGCCGAGCGAGCGCCACCGCCTGGTGGCCTCGCACGACTGGGACGACATCCGGCGCTGGTCGGACCGCATCTACATGCCCTACCGCGTCACGCCCATCGGGCGGGCGCGCACGCCCGACTCGGTGCTCGACGCCACGCGCATCGGGCACTTCACGCTGAGCCGTTTCCACTACGGCATTCCGGTGAACATCAAGGACTTCTCGCCCGACAGCGGCGTCGGCATGGTGCTGACGACCGTGCGCGGCGCGGGCCGCCACTGGTCCGAAGCCAACGCCTATGCCGACACCGGCGTGGGCGACGCCTTCGTGGTCGACACCTCGCGCACGCACTACTGGGTGGACTTCGATGCCAACCACCTGCAGGTGAACCTCAGCTTCTCGCACGACGCGCTGGCCGCGCTGCACGCGCGCTGGTTCGGCGCGCCCGCCGACGAGCGGCTGTGGACGCGCAAGTTCAAGTTCGGCGGCGCCCATTCGAGCTGGATCGCGCTGCTGTCGTATGCGTGCCGCTGCGTCACCGAGCTGCCCGAGGCGGTCGACAGCGGCCCGCTGGGACGGCACCTCGAGGAGATGATCGGCGTGCACGTGCTGACCCAGTGGCGCGAGCAGCTGGAGCACCCGGCCGAGGCCGTGCAGCACCGCATGGCGCCGCGGCATGTGCTGGCGGTCGAGCGCCACATCCGCGAGCACGCCCAGCACGCGCCCACGCTCGGCGAACTGGCGAGCGTGGCGGGTGTCAGCGTGCGCACGCTGAACAGCGCCTTTCGCGAATACCGCCAGGCCACGCCGATGCGCGCGCTGCGCGAACAGCGCCTGCAGGGCGTGCGCGCCGAACTGCTGATGGCCGACGCCGACGCCGGCGCGACGGTGCGCTCGGTGGCGCAGGCGTGGGGCTATGCCAACTTCGGCCTGTTCGCCGCGGCCTACCAGCAGCGCTTCGGCGAGCTGCCTTCGGCCACGCTGCGCGCGCGCAAGACCGGCTGAACCTTCATCTGATCTTCAGCTTGGGGCGCGTTGCCGCTCCCACAATTCCAGCGGGCGGGACACCTCGCCTTGCCTGGGAACCCCGGTCGCCTACGCCGCCGGGAAATCCCCCTCCCCATGGATTCAGGCATCGCATTCGGGCCTGGATGCGACCGATGCCGAGCACCTCTTGAGCGAATGAACAACCCTCGCCCGTCCCTCTTCCCGGCCTGCGCGTCGATCGCGGCCACCTTTGTCCTCACGGCCTGCGCCGCCTCCATCCGGCCGGCCAGCGACGACCCCGACGTCGTGCAGGAGCAGGCCCTGCAGCAGTCGCTGTCGCTGAACCACCGCATGACGCTGCAGCGCCGACTCGACGACGTGGCGATCCCGCTCCTGGAGCGCAGCGCGCCGTTCTGCGGCGGCGACGTGCGGGCCAGCCTAGGCGCGCACATCGCCAGCCTGTGGAGCTTCGAGAAGGAAGAACGCGCGGCGGCAAAACAGACCCTGCACCTGGACGACCGGCTGAGCGTGCTGTGGACGCTCGACAGGAAGCAGGCGCCGGCCACGCCCCTGCGCGCTGGCGACGTCCTGCTCTCTGTGGGCGGCAAGCCGCTGCCTGCGGGCGAGAAAGGGATCGACCGGCTCAACGACGTGCTGATCGACGCCGCGCGCGCCAAGCCCGCCAAACGCGAAGGCTGGCTCGACGCCGTGGTGCAGCGCGAGGGCCAGTCGACGGCGCTGCGCCTGCCCTACACCACGGCGTGCAACTACACCGCCGTCACGCGCATGAAGAACGAAGTCCATGCGGAGAACGACGGGCACGAGATCGTCGTCAACTCGGCGCTGATGCGCTTCTTTCCCGACAACCGCGACCTCGCGATCGTGCTGGGGCACGAGCTGGCCAACGGCGTGCTGTCGCATGGCGGCAAGACGCGCGCGGTGGGCATCGCGGCCGGCATCGTGGATGGCGCGCTGGGCGGCACCGGGCTGGCGCAAGAGGCGCTGTCGTCGCCCTTCTCCCAGCAGTTCGACGCCGAGGCCGACTACCTCGGCCTCTACATGGTGGCCGCGGCGGGCTACGACATCGACGGCGCCGAACGGATCTGGCGCGAGCTCGGGGTGCACACGGCCGGGGCGAAAAAGAAGAGCTTCATGAGCGCCCCGCCGAGCTCCGCCAAACGCTTCGTCGCGATGCGGCGCACCATCACGGAGATCCAGGCCAAGACGAAGAACGGGGCACCGCTCGTGCCCCTGGCGACATCGAAGTCCTGATCGCTCCGGCGCCGGCCACTACTGCATCTGCTGCAGGTTGCCGATGCGCACCAGCATCTCGGTGAACATCTGCATGTCGGCGTCGAGGTCGGGCACTTCCTTGTATTCCTTGGCGTTGTGCGCCGTGTACTTCTTGCCGGGCATCGCGGGGCCGAAGTTGATGGCGTTGGGCATCAGCTTGGCCGTGGTGCTGCCGGCGGTGGGCACGGGCTTGGCTTCGAGGCCGGTGGTGTCGCCGAAGATGTTGAGCAGGGTCGAGAGCCACGCGCCCTTCGGGTCGCGCGCCATCCAGTTGCCCTGGTCGTAGGCCAGCTCCAGCTTCACCTGGCTGGCCGTGGCCCAGCCGTTGACCTTGGCCGCCACCTGCGCCTTCAGTTCGTCGGGCGTGCGCCCGCGCGGCATGCGCACGTTGGCCGTCACCTCGAGGCGGCCGTCGGCGCCCATGCGCACCAGCGTGGGCGAAATCGTGAGCGGACCCATGAAGTCGTCCTGGTAGCCCAGCCCCATCTTCTCGCCGAGGTAGCCGGTGCCGTAGAGCGCGTCGATGTACTGCACGGCGCGCAGGTAGGGGTTGGCGGCCAGCGGCACGCCGGACTCCTTCAGGAACAGCGCCAGGCGCGGCACGGGGTTCACGCCCTCTTCGGGCCGCGAGCCGTGGGCCGACGTACCGGTGACCTTCAGCTCGACGGCCTCGGCGCCGCGCGCGATGTCGATCGCGAACTTGCCGCCCTGGCCTTCGTACTTCCGCACGAAGGCGGCCTTGGCGGCCTCGAGCTTCGCGGCCACGGCCGCGAGGTCGCCGCCCTTGAGCGTGGCGGTCGCGGTCTGCGGAATGGCGTTGGCCGAGGCCGCGCCGCTCATCGCGGTGATGGCGGTCGCGGCGGGGTCGGCCGCTTCCGCGGGGAAGAACACCTTGAGCGCGCCCGAGCCCTTCTCGGCCACGACCGCGGGGTACTTGCTGTCGAGCACGATGTTGTAGGCCGGCAGCGGCGTCTTGTCGCGGTAGTACTGCATCGCGTCGCCGCCGGTTTCCTCGGTGGTCTCGATCATCAGGCGCACGCCGCGCTCCACTGGCAGGCCGCTGTCCTTCACGGCCTTCATGGCGTAGAGCACGGCGGCGATGGAGCCCTTGTCGTCGATGGTGCCGCGTCCGTAGAGGAAGTCGCCCACGCGCGTCATCGCGAAGGGATCGAGGCGCGTGCCGTCGTCGAGCACCCATTCGGACAGCACGGCCGGCACCACGTCGGCGTGCGTGAGGATGCCGAACTCCTCGCTGCCGCGGCCCTTCAGGCTCACTTCGAAGATGCGGCCGTCGACGTTGCGGTAGCCGAGCCCGAAGTCCTTCGCCATCTTCTCGACCAGCTGGCCGAACGCGACCATCGGCGGGCTCTCGTGCGGCGGCACCTGCACGTTGCGCACGGTGGGCAGCGCCACCATCGTGCCGATGCTGGCGATCACGGCCTGCTGGTTCTGCAGCCGGTTGTACAGGCCGAGCAGGCGCGCGATGTTGACGAGGTCGTCGCCCGCCAGCGCCTTGCCGCCGGTGTAGGCCGCCACGCTGGCCTGCAGCGCGGGCTGGGCCTGCGCGGCCTGGGCCAGGAAGGCCTTGAAATCGGGCGCCGTGCGGCCGCCCTTCCAGGCGGCGGCGAGCTGGTCGAGCGCGGGCTTCTTGAGGGTCTCGGCACCGGCCGGGACAGCGACGGCGAGCGCCATGAAAGCCAGCGAAAGCGCCGACAATGAAAAACGAGACTGCTGCATCAGGGTCACCCCCTCATTCCGAAAACATTCCCCGACGATAGCCGAGCCATGCCTCACGACGACAGCCAATCTTCGCCCCCGCGATGCGCCTGGGCCCGCACCGATCCGCTGCTGGCCAGCTACCACGACGCCGAATGGGGCGTGCCCGAACGCGACAGCCGCGCGCTGTGGGAAAAGCTGATGCTCGACGGCTTCCAGGCCGGCCTGTCGTGGCTCACCATCCTGCGCAAGCGCGACGCCTTCCGCGCGGCCTTCGAGGGTTTCGTGCCCGAGACGGTGGCGCGTTTCACGCCGGCCGACGTCGAGCGCCTCATGCAGGACGCGGGCATCGTGCGCTCGCGCGCCAAGATCGAAGCCGCCATCGGCAACGCCAAGGCCTACCTCGCGATGCAGGCGGCGGGCGAAGATTTCTCTGATTTCGTCTGGGGCCTGGCGGGCGGCCAGCCGGTCGTCAACACCACGGGCACGGTGCCCACGCAGACGCCGCTGTCCGAAACGATGTCGAAGGCACTGAAGCAACGCGGCTTCAAGTTCGTCGGGCCGGTGATCGTCTACGCCTGGATGCAGGCCACGGGCATCGTCGACGACCACGCGCCCGACTGCCATTGCCACCGCAGCCATCGGCGCGCCTGAGCACAGCACAGACGTGAAAAAAACCGGACGGTGCTATTGCACGGTCCGGTTCTTTCGGGTGGTGGTCTTGCTAACCGAGGCGGCTTGCGCCGCCGTCGATCACAGGCCAGCCTGGCGCGTGAAGCTGCGTGCCTGCGAGGGGATCACGCTGCCGGCGAAGGATTCGCGGCGCAGGTTCTGGCCGGGAGCGTGGGCGGCTGCCACGGCTTCGGCGCGGACCGAAGCGCGGTCCACCGACGAGGCCAGCACGGGGGCCACGCTGGCCGACCCGGCGTCGCTGTATTCGTTGCCGGCACGGGCGGCGGCCACGGCTTGCGGTGCCACGTCGGCACGGCTGTAGCCGGAGGTCACGGCGTGAACGCCTTCGTAGGTCTCTGCGTGGGCGGCGCCAGCGGCGGCGAGCAGGGAGAGAGCGGCGGCGGCGAGGATGTTCGAGGTCTTCATTTCAATTCCTTCTTGATCGGGCTTTGGATGCCCTGAAGTGTGCGCCAAATTCCTAGGGTAAACCCCAGTCAATCTGAATCGCAGTGTTCACGGAATTGAAACAATCACGGGGAACTTTCCGACATGCGGGGTTCGCGTGAAACTTTTTCGTACAAACGCCCCAGAGTTTGCAAACTTTGGCGCGCTTTCGTCAAGTCTCAGGGCCGCCCCCAGCTGCGCACCAGCGTGCGGATCGCGACCGCGCCACTGCCCTTGACCTCGGCACGGTAGCTGCCCAGCAGCGCCTCGCGCTCGGCGGCGGCCTGCGGTTCGTTGCGCCAGGCGAGCAAGGCGGCCACGTCGGCGTCGGGCAGCGCCAGCAGCAGCGCCTGCGTGACCAGCTTTTCGAACTCGCGCGCCACGGTCATCAGGTTGCGCGGTCGCGGCGAGGTCACGCCGCGCGACCAGAGCGAGTCGAGCGCAGTGTCGAGCGTGCGGTCGGGCAGCGAACTGAACTGCCCGGCATTCCCGCGCGCCAGCTGCTTGACCACCGCGCTCATGAGCAGCTGGCTCGAGAAATCGATCTCGCGCGCCTCGGCCACCGTCATGCGCGCCAGCAGTTCGACGCGCGCCGGGTCGGCCGGCCGTGCGTGCTGCTGATGGAAGAAGGTCACCTTGGCGGGCTCGTCCATCGCGGCGTAGTCGGCGCGCAGCTTCGCCAGGCGTGCCACGGCCTCCAGCACCTGGGGCGCCGGCGCGGCGGCGCCCTGCCCGGCCGCCGCCACGTCCTGCCGGATCGCGGTCACCGAGGCGTTCACGTCGAAGGCGCGGCCGGCCGCCACGTCGAGCGACTGCAAAGCCTTGTCGGCGATGGCCAGGTCAGGCGGTTCCAGCAGTTCGCGCGCACCGCGCGACACGGCGCCGGGGCCGTAGGCGTTCTGGTAGCGCGCCTGCACGCCCTCGAACTGGAGCAAGGCCTGCGCGCGGTCCTGCGTCCACCCCGTCAAGGGGGCAAGGAGCAACGACAGCAACAAGAGGCAACGGGGCGACGACAGGCGGGACAGCAAGGACATCCCGCATTATTGGCACGCCGCGATCCCGCGCCCTTCATCAGGCCTGCGCCAGCTCCCCGCGCAGCAGCTTCGCGGCCGCCACCATGTTCGACAGCGCCGCCTCGGTCTCGGGCCAGCCGCGGGTCTTGAGGCCGCAGTCGGGGTTGATCCAGAGGTTCTCGCCCGGCACCACCTGCGCGGCCTTGCGCATGAGGCGCACGATCTCGTCGACCGAGGGCACGCGCGGCGAGTGGATGTCGTACACGCCCGGGCCGATCTCGTTCGGGTAGCGAAAGCCGCCCTCGCCGCCGAAGCCGCGGAGCAGCTCCATGTCCGAGCGGCTGGTCTCGATGGTGATCACGTCGGCGTCCATCGCCGCGATCTCCGGCAGGATGTCGTTGAACTCCGAATAGCACATGTGGGTGTGGATCTGCGTCTGGTCGCGCACGCCCGAGGCGCTGATGCGGAAGGCGCGCGTGGCCGCCTTCAGGTACGCGGGCCAGCCCGCGCGGCGCAGCGGCAGGCCTTCGCGGATGGCAGGCTCGTCGATCTGGATGATGCCAATGCCCGCGCCCTCGAGGTCGTTCACCTCGTCGCGGATCGCCCACGCGATCTGCTCGCAGGTGGTGGCGCGCGGCTGGTCGTCGCGCACGAAGGACCACTGCAGGATGGTCACGGGGCCGGTCAGCATGCCCTTCATCGGCAGCGTCGTGAGGCTCTGCGCGTACGCGGTCCATTCGACCGTCATCGGCGCCGGGCGCGCCACGTCGCCAAAGATCACCGGCGGCTTCACGCAGCGCGAGCCGTATGACTGCACCCAGCCGTTGGCCGTGAAGGCGAAGCCGTCGAGCTGCTCGCCGAAGTACTCGACCATGTCGTTGCGCTCGGCCTCGCCATGCACCAGCACATCGATGCCCAGTTCTTCCTGCTTGCGCACGGCGAGCGCGATCTCGGCGCGCATCTTCTCGCGGTAGCCGGCCGCATCGAGCTCGCCGCGCTTGAAGGCGGCGCGGGCCGCGCGGATCTCGGCGGTCTGCGGGAAAGAGCCGATGGTGGTGGTCGGCAACGCGGGCAGTGCGAAACGCGTGCGCTGCAGCTGCTGGCGCTGCGGGAAAGCGGACACGCGGCGGTCGTCGCCGGCCACGCTGCGCGCCAGGCGCAGCGCCACGTCGGCGCGGTGCACGCGCGGGCTGGCGCGGCGCGCGGCCGCGGCGGCACGGGCGGCCGTGAGTTCGGCGGCCACCGAGGCTTCGTCGCCATCGACAGCCGCACACAGCACGCGCAACTCATCGAGCTTCTCGATCGCGAAGGCGAGCCACGATTTCAGTTCGGTGTCGAGCTTCGTCTCGGCCGCGAGGCTGAACGGCACATGCAGCAGCGAGCACGACGGCGCGATCCACAGTTCGCCCTGGTGCTTCTCGGCCACGGGCCTGAGCTTGCCCAGCGCCACATCGACATCGGTGCGCCAGATGTTGCGGCCGTCGACCACGCCGACCGACAGCACCTTGTGCGCCGGCAGCCAGTCGGCCACGCCGGTCAGCTCCTGCGGTGCGCGCACGGCATCGACGTGCAGGCCGGCCACGGGCAGCTGACAGGCCAGGCGCAGGTTCTCGGACAGCGGCGAGAAGTAGCTCGCCAGCAGCAGCTTCGGCGCATTGCGCGCGATCTGCCAGTACACGCGTTCGAAGGCATTGCGCCAGGCCTCGGGCAGGTCGAGGCCCAGAATCGGCTCGTCGATCTGCACCCACTCCACGCCCTGCTGCTTGAGCCGGCCGAGCACCTGCTCGTACACGGGCAGCAGCGATTCGAGCAGCGAGAAGCGGTCGAAGCCGGCCGCCTTTTCCTTGCCCAGGTACAGGAAGCTCAGCGGCCCGAGCAGCACGGCCTTGACCGCGTGGCCGGCCTGCTGCGCCTGCGCGACCTCGTCGAACAGGCGCGTCGACGCCAGCCTGAACTGCGTGGCCGCATCGAACTCGGGCACGAGGTAGTGGTAGTTGGTGTCGAACCACTTGGTCATCTCGAGCGCGAAGGTGCCTTCGGCGCCGTGGGTGCAGCTGTCGTCGTGCACATGGCCCGCCTCGTCTTCCACCCCGCGCGCCATCTTGAAGTAGCGCGACAGCTCGGGCTCGTCGCCGCTGAAGCCGAAGCGCGCCGGCTCGCAGCCCAGCAGCTGGATGTGGTTGGCCACGTGATCGTAGAAGGCGAAGTCGCCCACGGTCACGAAGTCGAGCCCCGCGTCGCGCTGCGCCTGCCAGTGGCGCGCACGCAGCGCCTCGCCGACGGCTTCGAGCGCGGCGTGGCCGGTTTCGCCGCGCCAGTGCTTCTCGAGGGCGAACTTGAGTTCCCGGTGGGCGCCCATGCGCGGAAAGCCGAGGATGTGGGTACGGGTGGTCATTGCAGGTAATCCGGTCGCTGGTCTTGGAAACCGGTGATGGTCGGCGTTTGGCGCATATGATTCAAACGAAACCTTTTGCCCGTTCGCTTGAATCATTTTCATGATGCAGTCCATCCTCGAGATCCGCCACCTGCGCACGCTGGCCGCGTTGCGCGACACCGGCAGCCTGGTGCGCGCGGCGCAGCTGCTCAACCTCACGCAGTCGGCGCTGTCGCACCAGATCAAGCTGCTCGAAGAGCGCTACGGCGCGCAGCTGTTCGAACGCAAGTCGGTGCCGCCGCAGTTCAGCACCACGGGGCTGCGGCTGTTGCAGCTGGCCGACACCGCGCTGCCGCTCGTCGAAGAGGCCGAGCGCGACGTGGCGCGGCTGGCGTTGGGACGCAGCGGGCAGCTGCGCATCGTGGTCGAGTGCCACACCTGCTTCGACTGGCTGATGCCCGCGATGGACGCCTTCCGCCAGCGCTGGCCCGAGATCGAACTCGACATCGTCTCGGGCTTCCACCCCGACCCGATCGCGCTCGTGATGCAGAACCGCGCCGAGGTGGCGATCGTCTCCGAGGAAGACCCCGATGAAACGGTCGACTACCACGCGCTCTTCCGCTTCGAGATCGTCGCGCTGCTGGCCAACGACCATGCGCTGACGGCCAAGCCGCACCTCACGGCCCGGCACTTCGCCGACCAGACGCTCATCACCTACCCCGTGCCCGACGAGATGCTCGACATCGTGCGCCAGGTGCTGGCACCCGCCGGCGTCGAGCCCGCGCACCGGCGCACGACCGAGCTCACGGTGGCGATGCTGCAGCTGGTGGCCAGCGGGCGCGGCGTGGCCACGCTGCCGCTGTGGGCGGTGCAGAATTACCTCGACCGCGGCTACGTCACGGCGCGCCGCGTGGGCGCCCGGGGCCTGACGGGGCGGCTGTACATGGCCTGCACGCAGGCCACCTCGGCGCGGCCCTGGCTGGACGACTTCGTGCGCGTCACGCGCGAAAGCTGCTTCAAGAGCCTGCCGGGGATCGAATTGCTGTGAACCCGAGGGCGGGAGGATCACGTCCGAATCCGGCCAGTGCGTGGTGGTGCACGGCCTGAAGATCGACCACCACCACGGATCGCCTCATGACAACGCCGAACACGCCCGACTCCCCCGCCGCGCCGCGCCAGCGCTTCTTCCACGGCTGGCTCGTGGTCGCCGGCGCCTTCGCCGTGATGTTCGTGGGCTTCGGCTGCGCCTACACCTTCAGCGCCTTCCTCGATGCGCTGCAGCGCGACTTCGGCGCCTCGCGCGGCGAGGTGTCGCTGGTGTTCTCGCTCGCGGGCTTCCTGTACTTCGGGCTCGGCGTGTTCAGCGGCCCGCTGGCCGACCGCTGGGGCGCGCGGCGGCTGGCGGTCGCAGGCATGGTGCTGGTCGGCCTCGGGCTGGTGCTCGCGGGGCAGGCGCGCAGCCTGACGCAGATCTTCTGGGCCTACGGACTCGGTGTCGGCCTTGGCGTGGGCGCCTCATACGTGCCCGTGCTGGGCGCGGTGCAGCGCTGGTTCGTGCGCCAGCGCGGCTTCGCCTCCGGGCTCGCCGTGAGCGGCATCGGCGTGGGCACGCTGGCCATGCCGCCACTGGCCTCGTGGTTCATCGACACGCTGGGCTGGCGCGACGCCTACCTGGCGCTCGGCGTGCTCGCGGCCGTGGTGGGCGTGGGCATGGCGCTGCTGGTGGAGAACGACCCGCGCGCACGCGGCCTCGGGCCTGATGGCGATCCACCGCAGGCGCAGGCTTCCACCGCGCTGCCGCCCGGCGCCTCGGTGCGCGAGGCCGTGGGCTCCGGCCGTTTCGCGGGGCTGTACGCGGCCTGCCTCATCAGCTCGTTCGGCTTGTTCGTGCCCTTCGTGCACCTGGTGCCCTACGCGCTCGACCACGGCGTGGCCGCGTCGTCGGCGGTGCTGCTGCTCGGCGCGATCGGCGTGGGCAGCACGGCGGGCCGCTTCTTCCTGGGCGGGCTGGCCGACCGCATGGGCCGGGACCATGCGCTGCCGCTGATGTCGGCGGGCATGGCGCTGTCGCTGGTGGTGTGGGCCGTGTCGGGCGGGTTTTGGGGGCTGGCCCTGTTCGCCTTCGCCTACGGCGTGTTCTACGGCGGCTTCGTGGCGCTGCTGCCCGCGCTGGTGATGGACTGGTTCGGCGGGCGCCACATCGGCGCGATCATCGGCATCCTGTACACCAGCGTGGCCATCGGCACGCTGATCGGGCCGAGCGCCGCGGGCTTCGCCTTCGACCTCACGCGCAGCTACCTGCTGCCGATCCTCGTGGCGATCGGCGCCAACCTCGTGGCGGCCGGCCTGCTGCTCGCGATGGCGCGGCGCGGCCGGCGCGCCGTTCAGCCGGCTTTCTGAACCAGCTTCAGCACGCTCGAGAAATCGAGCGCGCCGTGGCCCGCGAGGCTGTGCGCCGCGTACAGGCTGCGCGCCAGGCCGCCCAGCGGCGTGGCCGCGCGCACGGCGGTGGCGTTTTCCTGCGCCAGGCCCAGGTCCTTGAGCATCAGGTCGGTGCCGAAGCCGCCGGCGTAGTTCTTCGAGGCCGGCGCGGCTTCCATCACGCCGGGCACGGGGTTGTACTTCTCGAGCGCCCAGTTGCCGCCCGAGCTGCGGCGCATGATTTCGGACAGCACCTTCGGGTCGAGCCCGTTGGCCACGCCCAGCGCGAGCGCTTCCGAGGTGCCGATCATCAAAATGCCGAGCAGCATGTTGTTGCAGATCTTGGCGGTCTGCCCCGCGCCGGCCGCGCCGGCGTGGAAGATGTTGGCGCCCATCTTCTCGAGCACCGGGCGCGCGCGCTCCAGGTCCTTGGTCTCGCCGCCGACCATGAAGGTCAGCGTGCCGGCAATGGCGCCGCCGGTGCCGCCCGACACGGGCGCATCGATCATCGCGACGCCCTTGGCGGCGGCGGCCTCGGCCACCTTGCGCGAGGTGGCGGCGGCGATCGTGCTGCTGTCGATCACGAGCGTGCCGGCCTGGATGCTGTCGAGCAGGCCGGGCTTGCCGGCGCCGCCGAGGAACAGGCCCTCGACGTGCGCGCTGGCGGGCAGCATGCTGATCACCACCTCGGCGCCGGCCACGGTCTCGGCCGCCGACTTGGCGATGGGCAGGCCTTCGGCAGCGAACTTCTTGCAGGCTTCGGCCGAGAGGTCGAAGGCGCTGAGCGTGTGACCTGCCTTGTGCAGGTTCAGGGCCATCGGGCCGCCCATGTTGCCCAGGCCGATGAATGCGATCTTCATGTGTCTTGTCTCCGTTGTTCTGTGCAGGGAATGGGGCCGGTCAGGTCAGCGAGGCCAGTTCCGCGGGCATCTCGCCGCGCGGACGCAGGTGGTCGTCGACGAAGGCCGGCGTGATCTCTTCGAGCGTGGCGGGGCTCCAGCGCGGGTTGCGGTCCTTGTCGACCAGCACGGCCCGGATGCCTTCGGCGAAATCCTTGTTCGCGCAGAAGCCCAGCGAGGCCCAGTACTCGAGGCGGAACACCTCGGCCAGCGACATGCGCGGCACGCGCTGCCAGAGCTCGAAGCTCAGCGCGATGGAGCTCGGCGCGCCCTTGGCGAAGGTCTTCGAAGCGGTCTGCAGCCAGGCGTCGTCGCTTTGCACCTCGCGCAGGCGCTTGGCGATGTCGAGCAGGTCGTCGCCGGCCATCAGCGCGTTGATGGTGTCGTAGTGCTCGCGCACCTTCGACGCGGGCATCTCGGCACCCTCGCCCGCCTGGGCCAGGATGCGCGACAGCGTGGCGCGGTCGGCCTTGGCGTCGCCGCCGGCCCACTGCGTGGACGCGATGGCCTCGATCACCGCGCCCTTGCGCTCCTGCGGCACCAGCACGTCGGCCAGGCCGCAGAAGATGGTGTCGTGCGCATTGATGTTGGCGGCCGTGAGCGCCAGGAACAGGCCCGTGCGACCCGGCGTGCGGCGCAGGAACCAGCTGCCGCCCACGTCGGGGTACAGGCCGATGTTGATCTCGGGCATGGCGATGCGGCTTTGCAGCGTCATCACGCGGTGCGAGGCGCCCGCCAGCAGGCCCACGCCGCCGCCCATCACGATGCCGTGGCCCCAGCACAGGAAGGGCTTGGGGAAGGTGTGGATCAGGTGGTCGAGCTCGTACTCTTCGCGGAAGAAGTCTTCGGCGTAGGTGTTGCGTTCGGGGCCGCAGTCGAGCAGCGTCTGGTACAGCTGGCGCAGGTCGCCGCCGGCGCAGAAGGCCTTCTCGCCCGCCGCGTCGAGCAGCACACCGACGATGCCGGCGTCGGCCGCCCACTCGCGCAGCTTGGGCGTGAGCAGGCGCACCATGTCCACGGACAGCGCGTTGAGCGAAGCCGGCGCATTGAGCGTGGCCACGGCAAAACGCTGGCCGCCGGCGGTCTTGATTTCGTTGAAGAGAACTACGTTGTCGGTCATTGTTTTCAGGTCCTGGGTGCGGCGGGGTCAGCGGATGTCGCTGTCGCCTTCCAGCAATTTTCGCGCAACGATGACGCGCATGATTTCGTTGGTGCCTTCGAGGATCTGGTGCACGCGCGTGTCGCGCACCAGGCGCTCGAGCGGGAACTCGCTCAGGTAGCCGTAGCCGCCGTGCAGCTGCAGCGCGTCGTTGCAGACGTTGAAGCCCGCATCGGTCGCGAAGCGCTTGGCCATCGCGCAATAGGTGCTCGCGTCCGCATGGCCCGCGTCGAGCTTGCTGGCGGCCAGCCGCACCATCTGCCGCGCGGCGACCAGCTCGGTCGCCATGTCGGCCAGCTTGAACTGCAGCGCCTGGAAGCTCGCGATCGGCTTGCCGAACTGCTGGCGCTCGTGCAGGTAACGGCGCGCCGCGTCGAGCGCGCCCTGCGCCGCGCCCACCGAGCAGGTCGCGATGTTGATGCGCCCGCCGTCCAGGCCCTTCATGGCGATGCGAAAGCCTTCGCCTTCCTTGCCCAGCAGGTTCTGCGCCGGCACGCGCACGTTGTCGAAGTTGATGGTGCGCGTGGGCTGGCTGTTCCAGCCCATCTTGTGCTCCTTCTTGCCGTAGCTCACGCCCGGGGCGTCGGCCGGCACCGCGAAGGCCGAGATGCCGCTGGCGCCCGCGCCGCCCGTGCGCGCCATGAGCACCAGCACGTCGGTCGAGCCGGCACCCGAGATGAAGGCCTTGCCGCCATTGATGACGTATTCGGCCCCCTGCAGTTCGGCCCGCGTCTTCAGTGACCCCGCGTCGGAGCCCGCGCCGGGCTCGGTCAGGCAGTACGACGCCAGCTTGCGCCCGCTCGTGAGGTCTTCGCCCCACTGCTGCGCCACGGCGTCGGTGGCCCAGGTGCCGAGCATCCACGTCGCCATGTTGTGGATCGTGATGAAGGCCGTGGTCGACGGGTCGACCGCCGCCATTTCCTCGAACACCAGCGCCGAGTCGAGCCGCGGCAGGCCCAGGCCGCCGATGCGCTCGGGCGCGTACAGGCCGCAAAATCCCAGCTCGCCGGCCTTGGCGATGGCTTCGCGCGGAAAGACCGCCTCGGCGTCCCACTGCGCGGCGTGCGGTGCGAACTCGGCCTGCGCGAAATCGCGCGCGGTCTGCGCAAAGGCGTTCTGTTCTTCGGACAGTTCGAAATTCATGGTTGACGACCCTTCCAGAGGTCCAGTTCGGCGGTGCGTTTGCGGGTCGACTTTTCCAGGCACGCGTTGAACACCAGCGGCCAGATCGAGCCGCCTTCGTTCGCCTTCGCGGCCCGCTTGCACCCAGGGTCGCGGCCCTTGAGCCAGGTCCGCTGTTCGGTGCGCAGCGCGACGCGCATCTGCGGCGAGAGCGTCTTCATCACCTCGCCGTAGCGGATGTTGAGCTCGGCGTCGGCCGCGCGGAAATCGCGCAGCGCGCAGTCGTTCATCTGCTGCTGGTTGCCGTTGGGATTGCAGTCGACCGGCTCGTCGGAGCCGGCCGCCTGCGCCCCGCCGGCCAGCAGGGCAAGCGCCGCCGCGGCTGCCCAGGCTGCGACGCGAAGCCCCTGCCTCACTTGAGGCTGATGGTGGTGTTGACGCCCTGGCTCACGGTGCTGTCGTCGAACCAGCGTGCCGTCACGGTCTTGGTCTGCGTGTAGAACATGATGACCTGCTTGCCGTACGGGCCCAGGTCGCCGAGCTTCGAAGCGCGCGAACCGGTGAACGAGAACATCGGGACCGGCACCGGGATCGGCACGTTGATGCCCACCTGGCCCACGTCGATGTCTTCCTGGAAGCGGCGCGCCGCGGCGCCCGACTGCGTGAAGATCGCCGTGCCGTTGCCGTTCGGGTTGCTGTTGATCAGGTCGATGGCCTCGTCGATGGTCTCGGCGTCGGCGATGCACAGCACGGGGCCGAACACTTCCTGTTCGTAGATCGTCATGCCGGGCTTCACGCCGGTGAAGATCGTCGGGCCGACGAAGTTGCCCTTCTCGTAGCCGGGCACAGTGGGCTTGCGGCCGTCGAGCACGAGCTTGGCGCCGTCGGCTTCGCCGCGTTCGATGAGGCTGTTCACGCGGTCGTACGCTGCGCACGAGACCAGCGGGCCCACGTCCACGCCCTTTTCAGTGCCCGCGCCGATCTTCAGCGTCTTGGCCTTCTCGATGAGCTCGGGCACCCAGTTGCGCGCCTCGCCCACCAGCACCGCGACCGACACGGCCATGCAGCGCTGACCGGCTGCACCGAAGCTCGCGCCGGCCAGTGCGTTGAGCGTCTGCTCCTTGTTGGCGTCGGGCATCACGATGGCATGGTTCTTCGCGCCCATCATGCATTGCGCGCGCTTGCCGGCCAGCGTGGCGCGGTTGTAGACGTGCGTGCCGACCTTGGTCGAGCCGACGAAGCTGATCGCCTTGATGTCCTTGTGGTCGCAGATGCCGTTGACGACGGCTTCGCCGCCGTGCACCACGTTCAGCACGCCGGGCGGCACGCCGGCTTCGAGCGCCAGTTCGCACAGGCGCATCGTGACCATCGGGTCCTGCTCGGAAGGCTTCAGCACGAAGGTGTTGCCGGTGACGATGGCCATCGGGAACATCCACAGCGGGATCATGGCCGGGAAGTTGAACGGCGTGATGCCGGCGCACACGCCCAGCGGCTGCAGCAGCGTGTAGGTGTCGACGCCGTTGGCCACGTTGTTGGCCAGCTCGCCCAGTTGCAGGTTGCCGATGTTCGAGGCGTGCTCGACCACTTCGAGGCCGCGGAACACATCGCCCTCGGCGTCCGGCAGCGTCTTGCCCTGCTCGGCCGTGAGGATCGCGGCGAGCTCGCCCATGTTTTCGCGGATGAGCTGCTGCAGCTTCAGGAAGATGCGGGCGCGCGCGCCCAGGGGCGTCTTGCGCCAGGTCTTGAAGGCTTCCTTGGCGGAGGCCACGGCGGCGTCGAGCTCGGCTTGCGTAGCGAAGGGCACGCGGGCCAGCACCTGCTGCGTGGCCGGGTTGACGACGTCGCGCCATTCGGTGGTCTTCGATTCGACGAACTTGCCGCCGATGAGCAGCTTGACGGTGGCGACCTGGGTCGAGGGGGTGGTGGTGGCGTCCATGAGGGTTTGTCTCCTGTGAATACGGTGCCGGTATGGGCCGGTGCAGCCTGCATCCTAGCTTTGCAGATTTGCCATGACAATAGACAAATATGCGTCATCGCTTTGCAAAAATGCAAAGCACCGCACGCCACCCCGCACGAGGCCGCACGCACATGGACTGGGACAACCTGCGCTACTTTCTCGAACTCGCCCGCTCGGGCACGCTGATGAGCGCGGCGCGCCGGCTGGAGGTCGACCACACCACCGTCGCGCGGCGCATCCAGGCGCTCGAAAAGGAGGTGGGCGCACCCCTCTTTTCGCGCGAGGCCGGCGGCCACAGGCTCACCGAAGCGGGCCGTCGACTGCAACCGCAGGTCGAGGCGATGGAAAGCGCCTTCCAGGCCGTGGAGAGCACCGCGCCGGCGTCGCAGGAAGGGCTGTCGGGGCTGGTGCGCATCGGCGCCACCGAGGGCTTCGGCACCGTGGTGCTCGCGCCGCAACTGGCGCTCTTCGCAGTGCAGCATCCGAAGCTCACCATCGACCTGCTCGCGATGCCGCGGCTGGTGCACCTGTCGCGGCGCGAGGCCGACATCGTGATCTCGCTCGAACGGCCGGCGCGCGGGCCGGTGGTGGTCACCAAGCTCACTGACTACACGCTGCGCCTGTACGCATCCAAGCAATACCTGGCCGCGCACAAGCCCATCAAGACGCGCGAAGACCTGCGCGGCCACACCTTCATCAGCTACGTGGACGACCTGCTGTTCAGCAAGGAGCTGCAGTACCTGGACGAACTGCACCGCCCCGACAGCTTTGCGCTGCGCAGCACCAGCGTGCTGGCGCAGCACCGGGCGGTGGCGGCGGGCGCGGGGATTGCGGTGCTGCCGGCGTTCATCGCGCAGGACGACCGCGCGCTCAAGCCGGTGCTGCCGGACGCGGCGAACTTCACGCGGACCTTCTGGATGTCGATGCCGGCGGAAACGAAGCACCTGGCGCGCATGCAGACGGTGTGGGAATTTCTGCGCGCGACGGCCACGGCGCAACAGCAGGTGCTGTTGCCTGACGGCGCGGCGAACACGAAGTGACCGGTTCGCGATTGAAGAAGCAACCGTCAAGGAGTTCTTGACGGTTCAAGTTCGCACTCTCAGGAAAACAGGCGCTTCAGGAACCCAGGCTTGGCCGCCGCCGCCTTTTCGAGCAACTCGATCAGGCCGTCCACGCGCGGCTTCTTGAGCCGACGCGCGTAGTCGAGGTAGCTCTCTTCCTCGTCCATGCGATAGAACTGCGGCGGCATCGGCAGTTGGCCTGGCAGCGCCGCCAGCAGCACGCGCAGCGCGTCCAGCTGATTCATGCGGATGGCGCTCATGATCGCGGTCTCGCCGAGCGAGGGAATGATCTCGTTGGGCTGCGCGAGCCCGCCGGCGAGCAGGGGCTGGATCGCCGCCGCATCGCCTGCGACCGCTGCCGCGCCCAGCGCCTCGAGCGCCGCCAGTTTCTCGGGCGAGAGACTGGCCACATAGGCGTCGCTGCGCTTGTCGTCCTCGTCGCGCGCGTCGCCGCCCTGCATGACCATGAAGTCGGTCACGAGCGCCACGGGCTCGCCCGCCGCGTCGAGCGCCCAGAAGCTCGGGTAGCTGCCGTCACCCCAACCCGCGCTGAAGATCAGCACGTTGCTCGCGCTGCCCGCGCCCAGCGGGTAGTGGTCGGCGATGTCGGCCGAAGCCAGGTCGGCGCCGAGCACGTCGTCGTAGTAGCTGACGTACTCGGGGTTGGTGGCGGACTCGCGCGCCTCGCGCTCGGCCATGGCCTTGGCGCCGTCGGCGTCCATGAAGCAACCGACGCCGGCATCGACCGGGTAGCCGTAGAACTCGTCGCTGCCGAGCTCGTCCTGCGATTGCCCTTCGAGCAGCGCCGCCTCCCAGTGCAACTCGCTCGCCTGCAGACTGCCTCGCTCACGCAGCCACAGCACGGCCAGCGCATGGCGGCCGCCGCCTTGCAGCACCTCCACGGGGAATGCGCCGCGCCCGCTCACGCTGCGAACAAAAGGCTCGCGCTCGGGCTGCACCAGTGGATCGCAGGCCACGATGCGGCCGCTCGTGATGTTCAGGGCCCCGCAAGGCTGGCGCTGCAGATGCCGAGCACGCAGCGCCTCGTTGTCAAGAAAAATGCTCTGGAGGTTGTCGATGTCTAGATAGGCCATGCGCCCAGTTTCTCATCCCCCGGCAGCGGCAGGCCACACCGGCGGATGGCTGCCCGGCGGCATCGAAGGGCGCGGCCAGGCGGCCGGCGTGCGCGACAGCTGCGCGCTGTGGCGCACCGCCGCCAGCTCGCCGAAGCCCGAGGCCGAGGTCTCGACGTACGGTGCGACATCAGCCCGCGCGATCGACAGCCCGCCCTCCACGCGCCCCAGCCCGCGCAGCCACTGCCCCGTCTGCGCCAACGACACCTGCACATGCCAGCTGCCGCCCTCTTGCTGCTGGCGCCACAGTGCCGCGGCGGCGCCCAGGGCGATCAGGTAGCCGCTGGCTTCGTCGAGGATCTGCATCGGCATCGGGCGCGGCTTGCCGTCGCCCGCGGCCTCGCCTTCCGCATGGTTGAAGCCCATGGCGGTCTGCACCAGCGAATCGAAGCCGCGCCGATCGGCCCACGGCCCCTGCGTGCCGTAGGCCGTGAGCGAGACGCAGACGATGCCCGGCCGCTCGCGCGCCAGCGCCTCGGGGCCGAAGCCCAGCGCCGCGATGCCGCCAGGGCGGTAGCCCTGCACGAAGACATGCGCGTCGGCCACGAGGCCGCGCAGCACGGCGCGACCTTCGTCCGTGCACAGGTCCACGTGCGTCGAGAGCTTGCCGCGGCTGGTGTCGGCGATGGATTCGATGTTCGGCAGGTTCGGTGAATTGACCAGCATCACGTCGGCGCCATAGGCCGCCAGCGCCCGGCCGCCGACCGGCCCCGCGAGGATGCGTGTGAGGTCGAGCACGCGCAGGCCTTCGAGCGGACGCTGCTCGCCGCGCAAGGGCGGCAGCGCGCGCGGCGGTGCATCGCCGATGCGCTCGATGGTGAAGAGCGGCTGCGCCGCCACCGCCTGCCCCTGCGGCGTCGCGTCCCATTCGTCGAAGCGGCGCAGCGCGGTCGCCGCCAGGCCTTGCACGGCGGCGGCCGATTCGAAATCGATCGCGCGCCAGCCGGCCATCGCGGCCTCGGCCTCGGCGCGCGTGGCGCTGGCCGGGTCCAGCTTCATGAGGCGCAGCGCACCTTCGCGGTGGTGTTTGAAGTTGGCGTGGATACGCACCCAGCCGTCGGCGCAGCGGTACATGCCGGAGAAGGTGTCCCACAGCTCGGGCACGCGGCCGTCGAGGCTGAACCAGCCCGTGCAGTCGAGCGCGGCATGCAGCGTGTCGACCGCGACCTCTTGCCGCGCCACGCCGCGCCGGTGCCCCAGCTCGCAGGCCGCGAGCGCGGCGGCGGCGATGCTGGCCTGCGCCGCGAGGCCGACCGCGAAGGACGACGGCAGCACCGGGTCGGCGCCCGTGAGCCGCGCGAAAGCCAGCGCCTCGGCGGGCAACCCCGCCAGTTGCCAGAGACCGGCCAGGACTTCTTCACTCGTTGCCATGCGTCAAACCTTCAGGGGAAAGAGGAAATGAAAAAGGCAGGGTCCGCTTGCGCGGCCCTGCCCTTGTTGCTGTCGTTGCGTTCGCGACCTTGTGCCGATGGCTTACTGGATCAGCTTCGCACCGGTCTTGGCCTGCAGCGCGTCGAAGCTCACGCCCGGCGCCAGCTCGATCACCTTGAGGCCTTCGGGCACGACGTCCATCACGGCCAGGTCGGTGATGATGCGGTCGACCACGCCCACGCCGGTCAGCGGCAGCGAGCACTGCTCGAGGATCTTCAGGTCTTCGGTGCCGTCCTTCTTCTTGGCGACGTGTTCCATCAGCACGATCACGCGCTTCACGCCGGCCACGAGGTCCATGGCGCCGCCCATGCCCTTGACCATCTTGCCGGGGATCATCCAGTTGGCGAGGTCGCCCTTGGCGCTGACCTGCATCGCGCCCAGGATCGACAGGTTGATCTTGCCGCCGCGGATCATCGCGAAGCTGTCATGGCTGCCGAAGATGGCGCTGCCGGGCAGCGTGGTGACGGTCTGCTTGCCGGCGTTGATGAGGTCGGCGTCGACGTTGTCTTCGGTCGGGAACGGGCCGATGCCGAGCATGCCGTTTTCGCTTTGCAGCCAGACTTCCTTGGTGCCGGTGTGGTTGGCCACCAGGGTCGGAATGCCGATGCCGAGGTTGACGTAGAAGCCGTCTTCGAGTTCTTGGGCGGCACGGGCCGCCATCTGGTCTTGGGTCCAGGGCATCTCAGGCTCCTTCTTTCTTGTTGACGGCCTTCACGGCCGATTCGCTGCCGGCGGCGGCGGCCTGGGCGATGGCGGTCTGGGCCTCGACCTTGGCGGCGGCGGCATCGACCGAGGCGCTCACGGTGCGCTTCTCGATGCGCTTTTCGGGCGTGGCGTTGAGCACCAGGCGGTGCACGTAGATGCCCGGCAGGTGGATGTCGTCGGGGGCCAGCTCGCCCACTTCGACGATCTTCTCGACCTCGACGATGCAGACCTTGCCGGCCATGGCGGCGGCGGGGTTGAAGTTGCGTGCCGTGAGACGGAAGCGCAGGTTGCCGGCCTTGTCGGCCACGTCGGCCTTGACCAGCGCCACGTCGGGCACCAGCGAATGCTCCATGACGTAGGTCTCGCCGCCGAACTCGCGCAGCTCCTTGCCTTCGGCCACTTGCGTGCCCACGCCGGTCTTCGTGAAGAAGGCCGGAATGCCCGCGCCGCCGGCGCGCAGCTTCTCGGCCAGCGTGCCCTGGGGCGTGAATTCGAGGGCGAGTTCACCGGCCAGGTACTGGCGCTCGAACTCCTTGTTCTCGCCCACGTACGACGCGATCATCTTCTTGATCTGGCGCGTCTCGAGCAGCTTGCCGAGGCCGAAGCCGTCGACGCCCGCGTTGTTCGAGATGACGGTGAGGTTCTGCACGCCGGAATCCTTCAGCGCGTCGATCAGCGCTTCGGGAATGCCGCACAGGCCGAAGCCGCCGACCGCGAGCGTCTGCCCGTCGGCCACGACCCCCTTGAGTGCCGCGTCTGCGGAGGGATAAATCTTGTTCACTCGGGCTCCTTGATGGGTGGTGGAGAGTGGGTGGGAAAGGCTTCAACGATACTACCTACTCGTATACGTAGTATTTCGTAATGGTGACCCCCGATGCCCGAGATCGATTACCGGCTGGCTTTTGAACATGCACCCGTCGGCATGGTGGTCTCGAGCAACCGCACCATCGTCGCCTGCAACCAGCGTGTGTGCGAAATTTTCGGCGCGGAGCCCTCTGCCTTGGTCGGGCATTCGTTCAGCATCCTGTACCCCAGCGTGGCTGAGTTCGAGCGCATCGGCAAGCGCATGGAGCCCTTTTTGAACGCCAGCGGCCACTATGCCGACAACCGCATGATGAAGCGGCTGGGCGGGCTGCACGGGGCTCTGGCGGGTGAGACCTTCTGGTGCCACGTCACCGGGCACGCGATGAACCGCGCGGCGCCGCACGAGGCCGGCATCTGGACCTTCGAGGACCTGGGTTCGCGCCGCGCGGTGAAGGCGGAGCTCACGCCGCGGGAGCGGGAGGTGGCGGCGCAAGTCATGCGCGGGCTGACCTCGAAGGAGATCGGGAAGGCGCTGGGCATCAGCCATCGCACGGTGGAGCTGCATCGGGCGCGGTTGATGCGCAAGTACGCGGCTGCGACGACTGCGGAGCTGGTGCAGAAGTTGATTGCGGGGTGATTCCTTTCAGGGCGCGTGCACAGGCCACCGGGTACTTCCCTCCGCGAATGTCCCCCGGGCTTCGCCCTCCTCCTTGATTTCGCTGCGGGAAGCACCCAGTGTCCTGCGCCCGCTCGGCGCTGTCGTCGTGCGAGGCGATCAGCTTGCGTCGCGCGAGAGCACCATCTCCATGCGGACCAGATCCCGCAGCGGGATGCCGTTCTGCTTCGTCGCCTTGCCCCAACGGCGCACGAAGTAGTCGACGTCGACCCCGACGATCCGAAAGCCGAAGCGTTGGTAGAAGGCCAGCTCGCGCAGGCTGCTGTTGCCCGTGCCGACTTCGAGCCGGTGCGCGCCGCGCTGCCTGGCAAGAGCTTTCGCCTTCTTCAGCATCGCGGTGCCGATGCCCTGGCCCTTGTGGGCTTCGGCCACGGCGATGTTCATGATTTCCCAGGTGTCGACGCGCGTGGCCATGAGCACCATCTGGCCGACGACCTCGCCCGCCTGTTCGGCCAGCCATTGCTCGCCGCGCAGCAGGTACTTTTCGATCTCGGGGCGCGGGCCGTCCGCGTCGAACAGGAGCGGCCAGGGCACAGCATCCGTCGGGGTGGCCCTGCGCATCGTCAAACCCTTCATGTGTGTGTTTCGTTCTTTCCGTTGCATGACCCCATTCTGAGTTCTGGGCAGAAGTTCCCTGCCAGAGGCCCCGGATCGTTGCGAAAACGGAAACGCCGTGTCGACAAAACCCATGCGCCATCGCCGGTTGAGAGGCCTATCGTGGAACCCACGCGAACACACCGTTCGCCCCACACAGGAGCAGACACCATGTCCACACCCCTTCATTCGGAAAAGAACCTCCTTCAGCAAACCAGGCTGTCCGTGGCCCAGGCCCGCGCGCTGGCCGGGCACCAGGTGCCCGTGGCGCTCGGTCTCGCGGCGGTGATCCTGTCGGTGCTGGGCGTCAAGCCCTGAGCCTGGCCGGGGGCGTTCACTCCGGCTTGATGTCGGCGCCCTTGATCACCTTCGACCAGGCCGCGAGTTCCTGGTCGACAAACTTGCCCAGCGTCGCGGGGTCCATGTAGGTCGCGAAGGCGCCCTGCTCGTCCACCTTCTTGCGGAAGGCCTCGCTCTCGACGATCTTCCTGATCTCGGCGCTGAGCTTGTTCACCACCTCGGGCGGCGTCTTCGCCGGAGCAAACACCGCGAACCACGACTCGACCTCGTAGCCCGGCAACCCGGCCTCGGCCGAGGTCGGCACGTTCGGCATCGACGCGTGCCGCTTGCTGCCGGTGTACGCCAGCGGCTTGATGCGGCCGCCCGCGAAGTGGCCGATGACCGAGGGCGGCGTGGTGATGAAGATGTCGACATTGCCCGCCACCAGGTCGTTGATGGCCGGCCCCGAGCCCTTGTAGGGCACGTGCGTGGCCGGCTGCTTCGTCTGGCGCGACAGCAGCTCGCCGGCGATGTGCTGGATCGAGCCGTTGCCCGACGAGGCGTAGAACAAACCGCCCTCCTTCTTCCTGCCGTACTCGATGAGCTCCTTCATCGAGGTCACCGGCAGCTTGCCGCTCACCGCGACCACGTGCGGCGCGCGCATCACCATCGCCACCGGCACGAAGTCCTTGCTCGGGCTCCAGCGCAGGTTCGGGTACAGCGACGGGTTGCCGACGTGGTAGCCCGAGTACTGCAGCAGCAGCGTGTAGCCGTCGGGCGCGGCGCGGGCCACGAACTCGGTGCCGATGTTGCCGCTGGCGCCCGGCTTGTTGTCGACCACGACCGGCTGGCCCAGCGCGCGCTGCAGCGGGTCGGCGACCAGCCGCGCCATGATGTCGGTGGAGCCCGCGGGCGCCGTCGGCACCACGAAGGTCAGGGGTTTCGAAGGCCAGGTGTCGGCGTGCGAGGCGGCAGCGGCCAGCGCGAGGCCGACCGCCAGCAGGCGGTGAGCGGGTTTCATGGGTTTGTCTCCGGTGGTTTTTTTGGGGGGCTGTCTTCAGGCTGCGCGCGTCAGGGCGCCAGCTCCGAAATCTCGATGAGATTCAGGTCAGGGTCGCGCACATAGACCGAGCGGATGCGCGACGTGGCGCCCGTGCGCATCACAGGGCCCTCGAGGATCGGCACGCCCTGCGCTTGCAGCCGCGCGACGACTTCTTCGAGCGGCACGCTGGCGATGAAGCACAGGTCGAGCGAACCGGGCGTGGGCAGTTCGGCCTTGGGCTCGAACTCGTGGCCCTTCACATGCAGGTTGATCTTCTGGTGGCCGAAACGAAAGGCCTTGCGGCCGGCGCCGAAGGTTTCCAGCGTCATGCCCAGCGCCTCGACGTAGAAGCGCACGCAGGCTTCTTCGTTGGCGGTCGTGAGCACCAGGTGATCCAGGTGGTCGATCATGCGTTCTCCTTCTTGATGGGGCGCGCCTTTGCGCGTTCGACGATGGCGTTGAAATCGGCCGGCGGCGCATGCCGCGTCAGCCGGTGGCCGGCGCGCGAGACCTGACTCGACAATTCGTGCTGCACTAGCGATTCGAGTTCAGCCGCAGCGCCGATCAGGCCTTCGAGGTCCATGCCGGTGTCGTAGCCCATGCACTGCAGCATGTGGACCACGTCCTCGGTCGCGACGTTGCCCGTCGCGCCCGGCGCATAGGGACAGCCGCCGATGCCGCCGAGCGACATGTCGAGCCGGCGGATGCCCGCCTCGACCGCGGCGATGGTGTTCGCCAGGCCCATGCCGCGCGTGTTGTGGAAGTGCGCCGTCCATTCCAATGCCGGGTGCCGCGCACGCACGGCCTCGCACACGGTTTGCACCTGCGTGGGATAGGCCATGCCGGTGGTGTCGCACAGCGTGAGGCCCTGCACGCCCAGCGCTGCAAAGCGGTCGGTCCAGCCGAGCACCGTGGCCAGCGGCACCTCGCCTTCCATCGGGCAGCCGAACACGCACGAGAGCGACACGTTCACCGGCACCCTCGCCTGCTTCGCCAGTGCGATCACCTCGGCCAGTTGCGCGAACGACTGCTCGCGCGTCATCCGCAGGTTGCTGAGGTTGTGCGTCTCGCTGGCCGACATGACGATGTTGAACTCGTCGATGCGGCTTTCGAGCGCGCGCTCGGCGCCGCGCACGTTGGGCACGAGCGCGGTGTAGACCACGCCGGGCCGACGCGCGATGCGCTGCATCACTTCTTCGCCGTCGCGCAGCGCGGGAATGGCCTGGGCCGAAGTGAACGAGGTGACCTCGATCTTGGCGTAGCCGAGCGTGCCGAGCCGGTCGATCAGCGCGACCTTGTCGTCGGTGGGAATGAAGCGGCTTTCCATCTGGAAGCCGTCGCGCGTGGCCACCTCGTTGATGAACAGCCGCGTGCCGTTGCCGGTTTTCATACGGCCTCGCTTTCCACGCCACGCACCGGCCAGCCCGCGCCCTGCAGGTCCGCCGTGTGTTCGCCCAGACGCGGCGCCGCATGCGCGATGCGCCCCGGCGTGGCGCTGAGCTTGGGCACCACGCCCGGCACCTTGAGCAGTGCGCCGTCGGAGCCGCGCGCCTGCACGATCATCTCGCGCGCCAGGTACTGCGGATCGGTCGCGATGTCGGCCACCGTGTAGATGCGCCCGACCGGCACGCCCGCCGCGTCGAGCACGGCCAGCACCTCGTCGCGGCTGCGCTGCAGGGTCCACGCTTCGATGGCGGCGTCGATCTCTTCCACGCGCAGCACGCGGCCGTCGTTGTGCACGAGGCCGGGGTCGTTCTCCAGGTCCGCGCGGTCGATGGCGCGCATCAGGCGACGGAAGATGCTGTCACCGTTGCCCGCCACCAGCACGTAGTGGCCGTCGCTGCAGCGGTAGGCGTTGGTCGGCGCAATGCCGGGCAATGCGCTGCCGGCCCGCTCGCGCACGGCACCGAAGGCGTCGTACTCGGGCAGCAGGCTTTCCATCACGTTGAAGACCGATTCGTACAGCGCCACGTCGATGAACTGGCCCTCGCCGCCGTGGGCCGTGCGGTGGTGCAGCGCCGTGAGCACGCCGATCACGCCATGCAGCGCCGCCAGCGTGTCGCCCAGCGAGACGCCCACGCGCACCGGCACCCGGCCCGGCTCGCCGCTGAGGTAGCGCAGCCCGCCCATCGATTCGCCGAGCACGCCGAAGCCCGGCTTGTCGCGGTAGGGGCCGGTCTGCCCGTAGCCCGAGATGCGCAGCATGATGAGCCGCGGGTTCAGCGCATGCAGCTGCTCCCAACCCAGGCCCCAGCCTTCGAGCGTGCCGGGCTTGAAGTTCTCGATCAGCACGTCGGCTTCGAGCGCCAGGGCGCGCACGGCCTCCTGCCCTTCGGCGCTGCGCAAGTCTAGGCACACCGAGCGCTTGTTGCGCGACTGCACCTCCCACCACACCGAGGTGCCATCGCGCAGCAGCCGCCACTTGCGCAGCGGATCGCCGACGCCGGCGGGCTCGACCTTGATCACGTCGGCGCCGAACTCGGCGAGCGTCTTGCCGGCGAACGGGCCGGCGATGAGCTGGCCAAGCTCCAGCACCTTCAGGCCTTCGAGTGCGTTCATCTTTCTCTGTCTCCAGGTGGGTTGCCCCGACTCTAGGAACAGATGGCGATGAACGGAATTGCTCGGATGGCAGCAGGCCTTCGCGAAACGCGAAGACCCTGCGGTGCGCCCTACTTTTTCTTCAGCGTGGACGCAGGCCTGGCAACCACCGGTGGCTCGGCTGGTGTCTTGACCCAGCCGCGCAGCATCACGCCCAGGCAGATGCCGGCCGCGAAGATGAGCCAGTACACCCACGAAGGCAGGTTCTCCACACCGCTGTGCAGGTTCATGCCGAAGGCCGCGCCGATGGCCATGAGCGGAAAGGTCAGCGCGGCGATGGTGTTGAGCTTGTGCTGCGCACGGCTCATCTCGAGGGCCGAGTGCGCCTGCGCCTCGGCGGCGCGTGCGAGCCGGTAGTCGAGCGACATGCGCGTGTCGGCCAGCAGCAGCTCGAAGCCGCGTGCGATTTCCACCGCGAGGTCGCGCTGGTCGATGAGCATCAGGTCGCCCTTCACCGCATCGCGCGCGGCCTGCAGGGTGTCCTGCATGTTCCGCGCGGCGCGGGTGAGCGGGATCAGCGGGCCGAGGATCTGGAACAGGTCTTCCGAGGTCTCGGCGGCCTGGTGGCGGATCTCGAAGGTGCTGAACGCCGCGCGGTAGCTTTCGAGCAGCTTGGCGAGCGCGCGCGCGCCGGGGTTGTTGCCCTTGTGCAGCCACGTGCCGTCGGGCTTGCGCAGGAACACCACGGGCTTGCGCTCGGCGCCGGTGCCCGAGGGCGGCTCGTGCAGGATCACCATCAGGTGCTCCTGCTCATGGATGATGCGCTGCGCGCCGTAGGTGCTGCCTCCCAGCCGCTGCTGCATGGCAGCGGGCAGTTCCCAGTCGTAGTCGATTCGTCTTGGCATCAGGGGGCCTGCAGTTCTTTCCACAAGGTGTCGAATTCGTCCGCGAAGCGGCGCACCAGCGGCGGGTCGTTGCTCAGCACCAGGTTCTCCTCGTTGTACTCGCAGGCGCTGCGGGTCCAGTTGTAGCTGCCGTTGAGCAGCCGCGCGCCGTCGAAGATCGCGAACTTGTGGTGCATGTGGGCCTCCGTGCGGTCCACCGCCACCGGAATGCCGGCCGCGCGCAGCTGGCCGACGTCGCTGCCGCGGTCGTATTCCTTGTCGTTGTCGGTGATGAAGCGCACCGTCACGCCGCGCCGGTGCGCCGCCAGCACCTCGGCGGTGATGCGGTCGTCCGAGAGCGTGAACACGCACAGGTCGACCGCGCGCTTCGCCGTTCGCAGTTGCTGATTGATCGCCTGCAGGCAGGCCGTGCCGGGGCTGAAGTAGGCCTGCGATCGCACCGTGACGCTGTCGGGTGAACGGCCGGTGTCGATCGCGCGCACCACGCCTTCGAGCCACTTGAGCAGCGACAGCTGCTCGGGGTCGGCGGTGCGCGAACGCACGAGGTCGAAGGCGCGGTTGCGCAGCTGGCGCAGGCCGTCTTCGGGGGGCGAGGCCTCGCGCAGAGTGTGGACCAGCACGCGGCGCTCGTCGTCGCTCAGGCGCGTGTCGGCCAGGGTGGCGTCGAGTTGGGCCAGCAGTTCGGGCAATGCGGACATCAGTGATCCTTGTCGGCTTTGGGCGGAGATGGTGGCGGTGGCACGCGCTTGGGCGCGGCCCGCGTGGCCTGCACCTCGGCCGCGAGGCGCTCCATGTCCTGCTTGATCGAGCGGTCGAGTTCGAGCCGGCGCTCGGTGGCGGTCACCAGCGGCAGGATCAGCTCGCGGTAGGTCACGGCGATCTGCAGCATGGCATCGGCCAGGCGCTGGCTCTCGTTCGGCCCCTCGGCGACAGGCTTGGGCTCGGGCTTGAGTGCATCGACCGCGCGCGCCACGTCGAGCATGCTGCTCGCGATGCGCTGGCTGCCGTCCACGTCCGCGCCGCCGAGCTTGCGCTGACGCACGAACTCGTCGCAGATGGCGGTCCAGCGTGCGCTCTCCTCGGCCGTGGGGCTGCCGAGCAGTTGCGCCAGGCGCAGCAGGTTTTCTTCCGCGCCGGTGGTCAGCGTCTGGGCTTCGCCGCGGTAGTGGTCGCGCAGCAATGCGTCGAGTTCGTCGTCGCGCATCAGCGGCGTGATCTTGCCCGCGAGCTTGGTCATGTTGCGGTAGCTGCCCTGCAACTTGAACGGCGGCGCGGTGCGGTAGTTCTCCTGCTGCGCAGCCGAGGCGATGTAGGCCAGGTTGACCTTCAGCAACAGGTCGCGCGCCCGGAACAACCGCTGCAGCAGCGCCTTGATCTCTTCCAGCTCCACCGAGCTGTACGCGTGCGACAGCGCGCTGCTCGGCACGTCGTGGCCCTGCGCCATCTTCACCAGCAGCTGCACGTCCTTCGGGTCCCGCGAGGCCAGCGGCATCAGCGTGGGGTTGGAAGTCAGGCTGTTCTCGATGTACGAGAGTGCGAACGCCGCCTCGCGGCCCGAGAGCACGTCACCCAGGTTGTAGATGTCGGCGCGGTTGGCCAGCATGTCCGGGATCTTGAACACGTCGCCCGACTCGGTGTAGGGGTTACCCGCCATCACGATCGCGAAGCGCTTGCCGCGCATGTCGTAGCTGCGCGGCTCGCCGTTCCACACGCCCTCGATGCGGCGCGTGCCGTCGGCCAGCGCGATGAACTTCTGCAAGAACTCGGGGCTGGTGTGCTGGATGTCGTCCAGGTACAGCATCACGTTGCTGCCCATGGCCAGGCCCAGGTTGAGCTTTTCCAGCTCCTGCCGCGCCGCGCTGTTGGGCGCGTTCGCCGGGTCGATGGCCGTCACGCCGTGGCCCAGCGCCGGGCAATTGATGCGCACGAAGATGAGGCCGAGGCGGTCGGCCACGTACTCCATGAGCGTGGTCTTGCCGTAGCCGGGCGGCGAGATCAGCAGCAACAGGCCCATGCGGTCGGTGCGGCTGCCCTCGCCCGCCGAGCCGATCTGCTTGGCGAGGTTATCGCCGATGATGGGCAGGTACAGCTCGTCGATCAGCTGGTTGCGCACGAAGGTCGACAGCGGCTTGGCCTGGAACTGGCTCAGCTTGAGCCGCGCCTTCTCGCGCTCGAGCAACTCGTGGCGCAGGCTGTGCAGCGCCTCGTAGCCCGGCACGGCGTGCATCGTGTGGAACAGGAAGCGGCGCCAGAAGTCGTTGAGGTTCAGCGTCAGGCGCCCCTCGACCACGCGCGGGTGCTCGCCGCGCAGGCCTTCGACGGTGCGGTCGAGCGCCGCGTTGACGCGGGTGCGCTGCAACGGCATCGCCAGCACGCTGGCCGCGTCGTCGGTCCAGTCGACCGATTGCGGCGCCTGGTGCGTCGCGTAGGCGCCCACCCAGTCGCGCGCCAGGCGCCAGCGCTCGGCCGGCGGTGCGGCGTCGAGGTCGTGCTGCCACGCATCGCGCCGGCCGCCGCGCTCCAGCTCGCGCAGCAACGCCGCCGCGAGGTCCTCGCCCGCGCCCGACACGGCCCAGGTCTCGCCGCCATGCGGACCGGCGAGTTCGCGCACGAGGTATGCGGCGGCCTGGTCGCACAGGGTGGTCACGCGGCCGTCATGCGCGTCGCGTGTTTCGTCGTTTGCGGCGTCGGCCACAGGCAGCAGGTCGGGCACCACGTCGCGGGCGAAATGATTCAAGGCACGCGCGATATCGGCTTCGAGCTGCTCCAGCGCGTCTCGCCGGCCGAACAGCGCCAGCATCTGCATCGCGGCACGCGCGCGGCGCAACATCGATTCGCGGTGCGCGATCAGGTGGCCGTGCTGCCAGTAGAGCAAGGCCAGCGCGCGTTCGGTCGGGCCCCAGGCGAGCAGGCCCGCCTGGTCCTGCATGCCGACGAGCGCGCCCAGCAGGCGCATCGCGTCGTCGTCGTGAATGCCCTTCTGGTAGCCCTCCTGGTAGCGCGCCGCAGCGAAGCGGCGAACCATGTCGAGCAGCTGCGGATGCAGCGGGTCTTCGGCCAGCAGCGTGAGCACCTCGGCCCACGTGCGCTCGGCCTTGCCGTCGAGCAGCGCCTCCAGCAGCCGGCCGGCGAGGTATTCGGCGCGCGACAGCTCGGGCGTCTCGGACACCAGCGACTGGTTCCAGTAGCGCTGCAGCGGCAGCAGCCGGGGTTCGTCGACCGGGCTCTGGTAGTCGGTGCCCGTGACCTGGTAGGCCATGCCTTCGTCGCGGGCCACGAGCGTCAGGTCGACCGGCTGGCGGTGCACGGTGAAGGCGTGGCGGCCCAGGCGCAGCGTGTCGCCGCCCTCGCTCACCAGCTCGCGCTTGTCGCGGATGGAGCGCAGCGCCTGGTCGCGCGCGGTCTTCAGGCGCGTGTCGAGTTCGTCGGCCGGCACCGCGGCGCCCAGCGTGCGCAGGTCGGCGATCAGCGTGTGCAGCTTGCCGATCATCGGGTCGGCCGCGAAGTAGCTGTGCACCTGCGTCAGGTCGCCGAACTGCGCGATGCGGCGCGGAATGCCGTCGAGGATGCGCCCTGCCGCGTCGACCACGCCCTGCGCACGGCGCTGGCGGGCGTCGACCAGGCTCTGGCGGCGCGCGGACAGCGCTTCGTACACGGTCTCGCGCTTCTCGGCGATGTCGGCCAGGAAATCTTCCTGCTCGGCGAAGCGGCCTTCGATCTCTTCGAGCTGGGCCAAGAGGCGCGTGAGCGCGTCGTCGCATTTCTCGGGCGTGTCGGCGAATTCCAGCGCGTTCTCGACCGCCTGGCTGAAGAGCTTGAACTGCGCGCCGAATTCGGCACGCGCCTCGGTCGCGCCCAGCGACTTGCGCCGCGCGCGCGCATCGGCGCGCATGCGGTTGATGTCGGCGTAGATCAGCGAGATGCGGTCGAGGATCGACGTGCGGATCACCGCATCTCCGCCCGGCAGGCTGCCCAGCTGCTCGGTCAGCAGGTCGAGCCCGGCGGCCTGCTCGTCGAGCGTGGCGAGCATCTGTCCAAGCGCGGGCGAGGTGGCGAGGTTGGGCAGTTCGAGCGCGAGCTTGTCCAGCGCCTGGCGCTGGCCGTGGAAGGCCGTGTCGGCCGCCAGGAACTGCATCGCGCGCTCGCCGATGCGCTGCTGCTCGACTTCGAGCGCGGCGTCCATCGCGGCGATGCGCGGCAGGTCGGCATAGCGCAGCTCCTTGAGCATCTGCAGCGCGCCGCGCCGCTCGCGCAGCCGGCCCAGCGCCTTCACGAAATCGTCGGGCGCGCGCCAGAGGGTGCTGGCAATGTCGACCAGCAGCGCATGCTGCTCGTCTTCCGCGCGGGCCAACGCACGCGCGGTTTCGCGGCGGATGGTGTCGACCTTTTCGAACTCGGCCAGCGTGCTGCGCGCCACCTCGGCGATGCTGCGCAGCTCGCCCATGAGGCCGGTGGCCTCGGGCGCGTCGAGCCAGAAGTAGGCGTCGCTCACGCGGGTGCACTGGCGGATCAGGTCTTCATAGGCGGCGCGCGTGGGCGCCTGCTCGCGCACCGCGCGGGCGATGCCCATGAGGTCGCTCACCCCGCGCACCAGTTCGGCGTTGCCGATCTTGCCGAAGAAGCCGGTGGCGGGCGGCTGCGCGCTCACGTGCTCTTCGCTGGCGAAGGGCGTCTGCCACAGCTGCATCGGGTGCACGCGCGTGGGCTCGACGTCGTCGCCGTTGAACACCAGCATGCGGCCGTCGGCAAAGCGCGCGTAGCCGTTGGCGATGATCGGCGTGGCGAGCTTCTTGTCGATCAGGTTGTAGTTGAACAGCGCATAGCGCCCGGGCTTCGGGTCGTAGAACACATAGGCCACGTCTTCGCCGTTGGGCGAGCGCAGCATGCGCTTGAAGCGCAGGTTCTCCACCACCTCGGCCGGCAGGTCGAATCGCTTGTACTCCCCCGACTGCAGGTAGTAGCCGCCCGGGAAAATGATGCCGTGGTCTTCGGGCAGCTGCACGCAGGAACCGCCGATGGCGTCAATGCGCTCGACCTGCTGCGTGCGGATGTTGAACACCAGGTAGCGCGTGACCTGCTCGCGGTAGGGCTTCACGCGCAGCAGGATCAGCATGCCCAGCTTGGCCCAGGCGATCTCCGCGTCGGTGAGCGACTGGCTCTTGTCCTCCACCGGCTCGCTGTAGATGCCCAGCCCGGTCTCGGTGTTGTTCTCGATCTTGACCGTGAGGTCGCCGCCCAGTGTCTCGACGAACACGGTGTCGAGCACGTTCACGTGCGGATGCTTGCCGCCCACGTGGTCTTCGCGCGTGGCCACGGTCCACTCGAAATCGTGGCTGGCGGGCAAGGCGATGTCGCGCTCGCCGCGGTTGTCGATGTAGTTGATGTTGCCGTTGCGCTCGATGGCCCAGCGGAACACGCGCACGTCGTGCAGCTGCTGGCCGATCTGGAACGAGGCGAGCAGCTTGTCCTGCGTGACGCGCAGCTGCAGCAGCGTGGCCTGCTTGTAGTAGGCGTAGAGCTCGCGGAAGTCGGAGGCGAAGCGCGCGTCTTCCAGGAAGGTGCCGGCCAGCGGCACGGGCTGCAGCTCGTCGTTCTCGGTGGCGGCTTCGCCCGGCGATGCGAGCCGGTACAGGCCGAACACGTCGCCCACGGCCGTTTCCTTGCGCAGGCCGATGAAGACGTTGTAGCCGAACAGCAGCAGGTCGCCGATGCGCACGATGTCGCGCGCCACGGCGTTGTTCTCGGTGCGCGCGCGGGTGCGCAGAATCAGCGCCTGGTCGGAGCGGCCGAACTCGGCCAACCGCTGCTCGTTGAGCGCCTGCGTCTTCTTCAGCAGGCCCTCGCCCTGGGTTTCGAGCCGCTTCTTCAGCAGGTCGTAGCTGCCGCTGCCGGAGACCAGTGCTTCGGTGGGGTCGATGGGGGCCTGGGCGCTGGGCGGCGCTGCGGTGTCGTCAGTGGGTTGCATGGATCGGCGCGGTCAGTCCGCGCGCAGCAGTGCGAGCAATTCGTCGCGGTGAGGCTGGGTGTCGAGCCAGGCGCGGATGCGGTCCAGCTCGTCGATGCAGTCGTCGCCGTAGCGGCGGCGCAGCGCGGCCAGGCGCGCCTCGCGCACCTCCTCGGTCTGCAGCCGGCGCTGCCAGCCGTCGGACAGCAGCTCGTCGAGCCGGCCGGCCAGGCCGCGGCTCACGAGGGCGCGCCACTCGCCCTGGTCGAACCAGAGGTTCTGGCAGGCCACGCAGCGGTCGATGCGGAAGTCGGGCCCGGCGCTCACGCGCAGGCGCTGCATCAGGCGCTCGCACTCGGGGCAGTGGCGCACGGCGGCGACGTCGAACACCTCGATCACCTCGTCGTCGACCTCATGCGGCACGCGCTTCGGATCGGCGGCCTTCCAGCTGCGCCAGTCGTCCATGTCCATCACCATGCCGTGGCAGTCGCCGCACTGCACGCCGAGCAGGGCCTCGGCGAGCGCGACGGGCTGCATCGCGGCATGGGTGGCGCAACTGCACTTCAGGTTCGGGTTCATCGCGCGCCCCCGGCTCAGTTGCGGAAGGAGGAGATCAGGTTCTGCAGCGCCGACTTCTGGCTTTCGGTGCCGTCGTTGGCGATCTTGCTCATCAGCGAGGCGACGCTGAGGTTCTGGATTTCGCCCGACGAGTTGCCCAGCGCGCCGACGATGTCGCGCAGGTCCTTCACCACGTCGCGCTCGCCCGAGAGCTGTTCCTTGAAGGCGACCTGCACCGCCTGGCTCTTGGAGATGACGCCGTCGATACCCTTGCCCACGGAGAGCGAGCGCACGAAGCTGTCGAAGTAGTCGCCCGAGCCGCCCACGATGTCGATCTTGGCGTTGGCGAGCGCGGTGCCCAGCACGTCGGCCTGTTCCTTGGCGATGGAGGTCTGCGCGTCGATGCCCTTCATGGTTTCGATGTGCGACTTTTCCAGGCGCATGCGGAACTCTTCGTGGTCGCGGGTTTCGGGGCTCATGGACTTCATGGCCTCGAACTTCTCGTGCAGGCCCTTGGCCTCGGCGTTGAAGCGCGCTTCGATGACCTGCGCATCGGCCTGGCCCGACTTGAGTGTGGCCTCGGCGTCGGCCGTGCGCACGTTGACTTCGGCGAGGCCGAGCTTTTCCTTGCCCGAGGCTTCGGCCTCGAACTTGGCACGCATGCCGGCCGCTTCGGCCTGCGAGCGGGCCTCGATGACCTGCGCATCGGCCTGGCCGGCCTTGAGGATCGCGTCGGCATCGGCCTGGCGCACATGCACGTCGGCCAGGCCCAGCTTTTCCTTGCCCGACGCCTCGGCTTCGAAGCTTGCGAGCTTGGCCTGGGCCGTGGCAATTTCGACCTTGGCGGCGGCCAGGCCCGGTGCGGCGGAAATGGCTTCCACGCCTTCGGCTTCGCGCTTCTTCGATTCGGCGTCGCGCTCGGCGACCTTGAGCTTGGCGTCGGCCAGCGTGAGTTCTTCGGCGGCCTTGTGGCGGGCGCGCTTTTCTTGCGTTTCAGCGGCCTTCACGTCCAGCACCATCTTCTCTTCGGCCTGGCCCTCGGCCATGATCACGACCGACTTCTTGGTGCGCTCGGCCTCGGCCACCACGCGCAGTTCCTTGATGGCCTCTTCCTGCTCGGCCACGGTGCGTTCGACCACGATGCGCTCGCGGATCACGTCGGCAATGGCCTTCTTCTGCACTTCGACGGCCTTGTCCTTCTCGATGCGCTGCAGGGTCACTTCCTTCTCGCGATCGACGATCTCGAGGTCGCGGGCACGCGTGACCTTTTCTTCCTCGATGGCCACCGCGCGCTTGCGGTTGTTCTCGGCCACTTCCTTTTCGCGCTGCACGTTCTCCTGCTGCACCGAGACCGACTGCTCGGCCATCAGGCGCGCGGTTTCGGACTTGGTGCGCTCTTCGGACTGGATCTTGGAAGTCTCGGCTTCTTCGCGGGCACGCACGCTGGCAATTTCGCGCTGCTGGCGCGCGGTGGCATCGGCCTGCTGGCGTTCGAGTTCGAGCAGTGCTTCTTGCGTTTCGACGTTCTTCTTCTTGATCTGCATTTCCTCGTTGCGGCGCAGCTCGTTGGTTCGCACGTGCTCGACCGCCGTCAGCTCGGTGATCTTCTTGATGCCCTGCGCATCGAGGATGTTGTTGGCGTCGAGTTCCGACAGCGGGGTCTGCTCGAGGTAGTCGATGGCGGCGTCTTCGAGCACGTAGCCCGAGAGGTCGTTGCCGATCTGGCTGATGATCTCGTCGCGGAAGCCGTCGCGCGCCTGGTACAGGTCGACGAAGTCCATCGACTTGCCCACGGTCTTGAGCGCTTCGGAGAACTTGGCGGAGAACAGCTCTTCGAGCGTCTCGTGGTTCGATGCCCGCGCACAGCCGATGCCCTGCGCCACCTTCAGCACGTCGTCGGCGGTCTTGTTGACGCGCACGAAGAACTTCACCTTGATGTCGGCGCGGATGTTGTCGCGGCAGATGAGGCCTTCATTGCCCGAGCGGTCGATCTCGATGGTCTTGACCGAGATGTCCATCAGCTCGGCCTTGTGGATGATCGGATAGACCATGCGGCCGGTGAAGGTCACCTCGGGCTCGGCGCGCAGCGTGTTCACGATGAGGGCGTGGCCCTGTTCGATCTTGCGATAGAACTTGGCGAACATCGCGAACAGGCCGAGGATGACGACGGCCAGTATGACCACGGCGAAGATGATGGGCTCCATTTTTTCTCCAGATGCTTTAAGAGCGAGCGAACGAACTTGGGTGAGGGATGCGCGCGGTCAGAAGGTGTGAATGAATCCGGCGTGGCCGATGAACGGACATGGCGGGGTCGTTCACGCCTTCTCAGACGATGTCTTCGTGCGCCGCGATGAGGTAGCGCGCGGCCACCTCGTCGTATTCGAGGATGAGCGCGTGCGAGCCGCGCTTGAGGGCGTTGGGCGTGGGCGCCCAGACGCGGATGTTGAGGCTGGCGCCGCGGCGCGCCACTTCGGCGCGGCCGTCCTTCTCGTTCACCACGCCGGTGACGACGCGGCAGACTTGGCCCACCAGCGCCGCATTGCTCACGGCCGTGTGGCTCACGAAGAGGCCCTTGAGCGGACGGATGGCCACCGCCGTCACCGGGATGGCAAGGGCCGCGCTGGCCACCAGCAGCACCGTGCCGGCCAGCAGCTTGAGCACCATCGTCGGCACCAGCGGCAGCAGCCACTCGCCGCCCAGGCACGAAAGCGTCCAGGCCACCAGCACCAGCAGGCTCACGGCCACCGAGAACGGCACGCCGTTCAGGCCGAAGGCGACCACGTAGCTCGCGATCTGGCCCATGTCGCTGGTGTCGCCATCGGCATGCGTCTGCAGGTCGACGTCGATCCCGCTGCTCTCGAAGTCGACCATGCCGACCACCGCGAGCACCCAATAGATCACCACGACGCCGAGCAGCACCGTGTAGATCGCGGTGGGGTACCCCGTCACCGCTCCCATGAAATCGCCCATTGATCCTCCCGCGTGCGGGTTGGTTGTTGTTCTCTTTTCTTCTTACCTGCCGCCCGGCTTCTTCGTGCCGGTGTTCTTCTTGTTCGCCTTGCCTGCAAAGGCAATCAGTTCGCGCGTGGCCCTCTCCTTGATGGCCAGGCGGTCGTCGGATGACAGACCATACCGCGCCGCCAGGAATTCGTAGTCGGCCGTGTTCAACGACACCGTGAGGCGCGGCCGCTTCGGCTTCGACGTGGTCGCCAGGCCCAGCACCTGCCGGATCTGGTCGGGCGTGGACACATGCTGCTCGAAGGCCGCGGTGCGCACGGCCTCGAGCACGGCCTCTTCCACGTCGAAGGCCACCTGGACCGCGCGGATCGCCTCGTCCGAGCCTTGCCAGCGTACCGGCTTGACCCGCACCATCGTCACTCCGGAGCCGGTTCGGACGGCTTGGGCGACTCGGACGGCTTGGCCTGCCGGGCGCGGATGCGCTCCATCACCTTGCCGGTGCGGTCGGCATCGTTGCCGATGCCTGCCGCGGCCAGCTTCTTCTCGAGCGCGCTGTGGCCGAGCTCGTCTTCGAGCTGCTGGCCTGCCGCCATGCGATCAGACAGATCCTCGTGGCGCGAGCGGATGCGTTCCAGCGACTCGCGCGCGCTGGCCAGGCGCGAGCCGCCACTGCCGATGTTCTCGGAGATCGACTGCGTGGCGCGGTAGACGCTCTCGGTGGTCTTGGCGATGCCGATCTCGCGCTCGTGCTCGCGGATGCGCGCCTCGGCCGACTTGATCAGGTCCTTGAGCCGCGACACCTGCAGCGCATACGAGGCGTGGGCTTTGGCCTGCTCCTCGAGCTCCTGCTCGAGCGTGCCGACCTTGGCCGCCACGTCGAGCGCCAGGCCTTCCTGGGTCTTGTTGAGCGCTTCGAGCGCCAGGCCTTCGTAGCGCGCGACCTCGCCCTTCAGGCGTTCGATCTCGCGGGCCGATTGCATCTCCTTGGCCATGACGCCCGTGAGGTCGCCCTTGGCCTTCTCGATGCTGTGCTTGGCGTCGATGATTTCCTGCTCGTAGATGCGCGTGGCGTTGCTGTCGATCACGCTCTCGCCGATTTCGCGGGCGCTGCCGCGCAGCAAGGTGACCAGCTTCTTGATGACTGTCATGATGATCTCCGCTTAGTTCAGGAATTCGGACAAGGCGTCGAGCGCATCGAGCGCGTTGTCGCTGAGCACGGCCACTTCGCGTGCGATGTCTTCCACGCTCGCGTTGCGCCCCAGCGCCCCCGTGAGCACGTAGCGCCCGCCGACGCGCCCGAAGGACGACAGCGGGACCGAGGGATTGAGGTCGAGCAGCGATTCGAGCAGTTCGGTGCGCCGCGCGGGCTTCACGTCTTCCTCGGTCCAGAGGTAGCAGATGCAGATGATCTGCATGTCGGAGCTGGTGACGAAGATCGGCAGCTCATCGCGCCCTTCGATGCTCACCTGGACCACCGGCGTGCTGCCCGGAATCGGCTGCAGCTGAACAGACAGCCCGCCCATCGCGGCACCGGCCAGCACGTCGAGGCCTTCGAGTTGATCCAGCAGTGATTGCATACCTCTCCTTTGGGTTGTCTACCGTGGGAAGCGCGCGATGCTTCGATGGATTCACTATAGGTGCAGCGACATAACATGTCAAAAATTCTTTTAACCCGTGCGCATGACTTTCGGCACTGGCGCGCTCTCTAGAATCCGCCGATGGCCAGCACCATCAACCCCGCGCGTGTCGATTTCGTGACGCTGCGCCTGTTCTGCGCCGTGGCGCAGTCGGGCAGCATCACCAAGGGCGCGGAAGCGTGTCACCTCGCGCTCTCGGCGGCGAGCCGGCGCCTGTCCGACTTCGAAGCCGCCACAGGCTCCAAGCTGCTCGAACGCAGCGCCCAGGGCATCGCGCTCACGCCCGCCGGACACGTGGCGATGCAGCATGCGATGCGCCTGTTCCAGGGCTTCGAGCAGTTCAGCAACGAGCTGGGCGACTACGCCAGCGGCGTGCGCGGCCATGTGCGGCTGTGGGCCAACATGTCGGCACTGACGGAGTTCCTGCCGACCACGCTGGCGGCCTTCCTCGGACAGCATCCCGATATCCGCATCGAGGTCGAGGAACAGCTGAGCGGAGACATCGTGCGCGCACTGGTCGACGGCCTCGCCGACGTCGGCGTGTTCGCCGAGAACACACCCGCCTACGGCCTCGATGTCGCGCCCTTCCAGACCGACGAGCTCGTGGTGCTGTGCGCCAGGCCGCATTCGCTGGCGCGACTGCGCGCGAAGCAGGTCGACTTCAAGACCTGCCTGGCACACGAGTTCGTGGGCCTGAACCGCAGCAGCTCGCTGCTCGAGCTGACCTCGCGCGCGGCCGAGCAGGCCGGCATTCCGATGCGCCTGCGCGTGCAGGTGCGCAGCTTCGACGCGATGTGCCACATGATCGCGGCCAACCTCGGTATCGGCGTGGTGCCGCTGGCCGCCTGCAAGGCGCAGGTGGCCGCGCTCGACCTGAAGGTGGTGCACCTGAAGGACGCGTGGGCCACGCGGCGCCTGCTGATGGCAACGAAGACGGGCGCGGCGCTGACGCCGGCGACGCAGCTGCTGGTGCGGCAGCTGCTCGCCTCGTCGAACTGACAACCGGCCGGGGCCCTACCCCGCCCCCTCCGCCTCGAGCACCGCCCACTCCGCCTCCGTGAACAGCCGCGAGCGCGTCAGGAAGCGCACGCCCAGCGGCCCTTCCAGCGAGAACATGCCGCCGCGCCCCGGCACCACGTCGATGATCAGCTGGGTGTGCTGCCAGTATTCGAACTGCGGCCCGCTGATGTAGAACGGCATGTCTCCGATGCGGCCCAGCAGCCGGTCGTAGTCGCCCACGATGAACTCGCCCTGCGCATAGCACATGGGCGCGCTGCCGTCGCAGCAGCCGCCCGACTGATGGAACATCAGCGGGCCGTGCCGGGCGGCGAGGTCGTCGATGAGCGCGAGCGCCGCATCGGTCGCGGTGACGCGCAGGACCTCGCCGGTCATCAGAAGAAGCCCAGCTTGTTCTCGCTGTAGCTCACGAGCAGGTTCTTGGTCTGCTGGTAGTGGTCGAGCATCATCTTGTGGTTCTCGCGCCCGATGCCCGACTGCTTGTAGCCGCCGAAGGCCGCGTGCGCCGGGTACTGGTGGTAGCAGTTGGTCCACACGCGGCCGGCCTGGATGCCGCGGCCCATGCGGAAGGCGCGGTTCATGTCGCGGCTCCACACGCCGGCGCCCAGGCCGTAGAGCGTGTCGTTGGCAATCGCCAGCGCTTCTTCCTCGTCCTTGAAGGTGGTGACCGACACCACGGGCCCGAAGATCTCTTCCTGGAAGATGCGCATCTTGTTGTGGCCGCGGAACACGGTCGGCTTCACGTAGTAACCGTCGGCCAGGTCGCCGTCGAGCTGCTGGCGCTCGCCGCCGATGAGCACCTGCGCGCCCTCCTGCCGGCCGATGTCCAGGTACGACAGGATCTTTTCGAGCTGCTCGCTCGAGGCCTGCGCGCCGATCATGGTGGCCGCGTCGAGCGGGCTGCCCTGCTTGATGGCGGCCACGCGCTTCAGTGCGCGCTCCATGAAGCGGTCGTAGATCGACTCCTGGATCAGCGCGCGGCTCGGGCAGGTGCAGACCTCGCCCTGGTTCAGCGCGAACATCGTGAAGCCTTCGAGCGCCTTGTCGAAGAAGGCGTCGTCGCGCTCCATCACGTCGGCAAAGAAGATGTTGGGCGACTTGCCGCCCAGCTCCAGCGTGACAGGAATGAGGCTCTGGCTCGCGTACTGCGAGATCAGCCGGCCCGTGGTGGTCTCGCCGGTGAAGGCGATCTTGCCGATGCGGTTGCTCGACGCCAGCGGCTTGCCCGCCTCCACGCCGAAGCCGTTGACCACGTTGAGCACGCCCGGCGGCAGCAGGTCGCCAATGACCTCCATCAGCACCAGAATCGACACCGGCGTCTGTTCGGCGGGCTTGAGCACCACGCAGTTGCCGGCCGCCAGCGCGGGTGCGAGCTTCCACACGGCCATGAGGATCGGGAAGTTCCACGGAATGATCTGGCCGACCACGCCGATGGGCTCGTGAAAGTGGTACGCGAAGGTTTCGTGGTCGATCTCGCTGATGCCGCCCTCCTGCGAGCGGATGCACGAGGCGAAGTAGCGGAAGTGGTCGATGGCCAGCGGCAGGTCGGCGGCCATGGTCTCGCGGATCGGCTTGCCGTTGTCCCAGGTCTCGGCCGCCGCCAGCATGGCCAGGTTTTCCTGCATGCGGTCGGCGATGCGGTTCAGGATGTTGGCGCGCTCGGTGGTCGAGGTGCGGCCCCAGGCGCCCTTGGCCTTGTGGGCGGCGTCGAGTGCGCGCTCGATGTCGGCGGCGCTGGAGCGCGGCACTTCGCAGAAGACCTTGCCGGTGACGGGCGTGATGTTGCCGAAATACTGGTTCTCCACCGGCGCGACCCATTCGCCGCCGATGTAGTTGCCGTAGCGCTTCTTGAAAGGCACCGCGGTACCGAATTTGCCCGGTTCGAGCATGTCCATGGGTTGTCTCCGTTGGGTAAGGTGTGAACGGGCGCCGCGACATGCGGCGGCCCGCACAGGCACCGCAAGCGGCATACCCGCGCGGATCGGGACAATCCCCAAGCCCCGCGCCACAGGGACGCGGCCCGCGCAGAGGGTTTCCATTCGCAATCTGCGACAGATGGGCGCGACGGTGGCGACTACGATGTCGCACAAGGCGAATCGCCGGCAATCCCCGTCCACGGAGTCACGCATGACGAGTGAAGCTTCCGCGCCATCGGTCAGCGTCGCGCAGGCGCGCGAGCTGTTCTTCGCGCAGGGCCGCGACCCGGCGCCGTGGATCGCGCCGCACATCTCGCGCTCGTGGCAGCGCAGCCGGCCGGTCGATCCGCATTGCATCGACCCGACGCCGATGGCGCCTTCGCTGCTCAACGAGCGCCGCGAGCAGGCGATGCGCCTGCTCAGCTGCGCGCAGCCCGAACTCGACGGGCTCGCCGAGCATGCGGTGGGCAACGGCTGCATCGTCGCGCTGTCGGACGCGAGCGGCCTCATCCTCGAAGAAATCGGCAGCCCCGACTTCCTGCCCAAGGCCCAGCGCGTGGCGCTGCAGCCCGGCGTGGAATGGTCGGAGAGCCACCGCGGCACCAACGCCATCGGCACGGCGCTGGCCGAGCGTGTGGCGCTGATGGTGCTGGGCGGCGAGCACTACCTGGCGCAGAACGGCCGGCTGGGCTGCGCGGCGGCGCCCATCTTCAGCGGGCGCGGCGAGCTGGCCGGCGCGCTCGACATCTCGGGCGAGACCGCGCGCGTGAACCACCACGCCCTGGGCCTGGTGCGCATGGCGGCGCAGCAGGTCGAGCACCGCATGCTGCTGGCCGAGGCCTCGGGCCACGTGCTGCGCTTCCATGCGCGGCCGGCGCTGATCGGCACCGCGCGCGAAGGGCTGATGGTGATCGAGAACGGGCGCATCGTCGCGGCCAACCGCGTGGCGCTCGACCTGTTCGGCCGCACGTGGGAAGGCCTGCTCGACCTCGACGCCGAAGATTTCCTGGGCGCGCAGTGGCCGCGCATGGAGCACCGGCGCAGCCTGCTCACGCTGCCGGGCGGGCGGCAGATCGCGACCGTCATGGAGCGCACGGGCACGGCGAACAGCGGCACGGGCCGCACCGGCGCGCGGCAGGTGATGGCCGCGAACGCCGCGCCCGTCGACAACGACGACGTGGTGCGCCCATTGCTGGCGCGCGCCGTGCGCGTGCTCAACGAAGGCGTGCCGGTGCTGGTGAACGGCGAGACCGGCAGCGGCAAGGAGGTGTTCTCGCGCCGCCTGCACGCCGCCAGCCGCCGCAGCGCGGGCCCGTTCGTGGCGGTCGACTGCGCCTCGCTGCCCGAGACGCTGATCGAGGCCGAGCTGTTCGGCTACGAAGAAGGCGCCTTCACCGGCGCGCGCCGCAAGGGCATGCCGGGTCGCATCCGCGAAGCGCACGGCGGCGTGCTGTTTCTCGACGAGATCGCCGAGATACCGCTCGCGCTGCAGACGCGCCTGCTGCGCGTGCTCGAAGGCCGCGTGGTCACGCCGCTGGGCGGCGGCCAGGGCGTGGCGGTCGATTTCGATTTGATTTGCGCCACGCACGCCGGCCTGCCTGCGCTGGTCGAGGCCGGGCGCTTTCGCGCCGACCTGATGTACCGCGTGGCCGGCTTCACCGTCGCTCTGCCCGCGCTGCACGAGCGTGCCGACCGGCGCGCGCTGATCGCGCGGCTGTTCCTCGAATCGGGCGGCGCCGCCAAGCACCTGTGCCTGGAGAACGACGCGCTCGAACGCCTGGCCGCCTACCGCTGGCCCGGCAACGTGCGCGAGCTGCGCAGCGTGCTGCGCGCCCTCGTGGCGCTGGCCGACCCGGGCGATGCGGTGACGGCCGATTCGCTGCCCGCGCACCTGCACGACGCCGCGCCCCTCGCTGACTTCAGCGAACCCACACTGTCGCAACCCAACGCACCGCTGCAGACCATCACGCGCCACGCCATCGACGAAGCCCTGCGCGCCTGCGACCACGACGTGGCGCGCGCGGCCCGCCGGCTCGGCGTTCACCGCAGCACCGTGTACCGCCACCTCGCGCGCCAGCGCCCGCCCACGGGCAACACCAAAGACTGACTTGCCCGCACGCGCGGGAGCGGCCAGACTTTGCGCATGGCCCTGCCCCCGCATTCATGACCACCGGCAAATCCGCGCGCAAGCTCTCGGCCGTGCCGTCCACCTTGCGGATTCCGCTGGCCGCGCGGGCTTCGGGCGATGCGCTCTTTCCGCAGATGGCCGTGCGCGACGCCTACGCCGCCGGCATCCTCGAGCAGATCCGCGACGACGACCATGCCCTGCCGGACGACCGTACGACCATCTACGGCATCCTGGCGCGCACGCGGCGCTTTCGCAGCCTGGCGCAGGACTTCCTCAAGCTGCACCCGGGCGCGCGTGTCGTGAACATGGGCTGCGGCCTGAGCCACTACTTCCAATGGCTGGACGACGGCAAGTCGCGCATGACCGACGCCGACCTGCCCGAGGTGCTGGCCCTGCGCCGCGAACTGCTGCCCGACACGCATCCCCGCCACGACCTGCGCGAACTCGACCTCTCGGCGCCCGGCTGGTGGGAGCAGCTCGGCCTGCCGCGCAAGCGCCAGGCGCAGCCGGTCTTCCTGTTCACCGAGGGCGTGCTGATGTACCTCACGCCCGAGCAGGTGAACGCCGTATTCACCACCTTCGGTGAACGCGCGCCTGCGGGCTCGGTGCTGGCCTTCGACGCGATGTGCTGGCTGGCCGTGGGCCGCGCGCGCCAGCATCCGTCGGTACGCGCGACCGGCGCGGAGTTCCAGTGGGGCCTGCGCCGGTACGAAGACCTCACGCAGCCCCATCCGCGCCTGCACCTGGACGGCACCTACCGCGTGATGGAAGGCATCGGCTGGCCCTACACGCTGTTCGCGCCGATGGTGCTGTTCTTTCTCGGCGTGCCGATCTATGCGGTGTACGCGCTGAGGGCGAAGGACTAGGACCTCTTCAGGCGAAGGGCACGCTGCGCCACGGGCTGCGCGTGTCGCTCAGCAGCAGGCGGTTGGTGCGCAGCAGATGCTCTTCGCGCGCATCGGAGTACTGCCAGATCAGGCCCGCCGCGATGTAGGCGGCGCTCACCTGCGACCAGTTGGCATAGGCCGCACGCACCTGCGATGCCAGGCCGCCCGCAAAGTCCGCAAACTCCGCGCGTTCGATAAAGCCCAACTGCACGGCCCAGCGCGACAGGTTGGCCAGGCGCACCGCGTCCCAGGCCACGAGGTTCGTCAGCTGATCCGGCGCCACGCCGAAGTGCTTGCGCAGAGCCTGGACCCAGCTCTGGCTGCCAGTCATCAGCTGGCTCAGCTCGGCGCTCGAGTGCCCGGTCTGCGCGGACAGCGCCCGCATGTCCAGGTGCTCGCGCGCCTTGATCTGGAAGAACGCGGGAAACCACGCGTCCATGACCAGGCGCAGTACGCCCGGCGTGGACTGCACCGCCGCATCGATCGCGCCGATGGCCTTCCAGGCCGGCAGGTACTTCGCGCGCTGCCCTTCCTCGGTCAGCCAGCGCGCGGTCTGCTCGAAGCTCGCGCGGTCGCTCACGTTCCACACCTGCGCGATGCCTTCGCGCAGGGTGTCGTTGTCCTTGCCGGTGAGCACCGCGTTCACGCAATCGCCGTTGAAGGCCGACAGCGGCGTGCTCAGCGTGACCAACCATTGCTCCTGCGCGGAAAGCGCGGGCGCGGCGGCGTCGAACTTGAGCTTGTCGTTGTCGAGCATCGCGTGCGCGAGCGTGTCCTTGAACCCCATGAAAACTCCCCCGAAATTTGTTGAATGCCGCGTGGGCTAATCAGGCCTTCGATTGCAGGCGCGCGATCTCCTGCTGCAGGAACGCGAGGAACGGTGCGCGCAGCGATTCCTTCATGTGCGCCGGCAGCGCCATCGGCGGGGTCGAGCCCGTCAGCAGCTGGTCGCCCTTCTCTCCGATCTGCAGCGCACGCACCTCCACCCGCTCCAGCGCGATGCGCAGCGGCGACTCCATCAGGTCCTTGCCATACAGCGCCTGCGCGGTGAGCGCCACGCCGTAGGGGCCGCCGAAGAGCGGAAAGTCGGCCAGCGCGAACTGCAGCGTCTCGCCCGCGGGAATCTGGAACTTGTCCGTCACCTTGCCCAGCTTCTTAGCGAGCTTCGGGTTGGCGGGGTCGAGCAAGGTGTCGGTCGCGTCGTGGTCAGTCACCAGCTCGGCCAGCGTCCAGACGCGCTGCTGCGCCTGCCGCTGGCTGCCGTTTTCCGCGTGGTACGCGAGCACCGCCGCGACCGTCGGCGCTAGCAACTCGCCGCAGCGTTTCAGCAGCACCGGCTCGGGCGCGTCGGCCACGCCGGACCAGTCTTTCCACGCCTTGAAGCGCGCGAGCAGCGTCGAGACGAACGACGGTGCATCGTCCGCGCGCGCCGGCAAGGCATGGCCCTGCGCCGGTGGCGGTGCGGCCGACAGCACGGTGAAGTCGTCCTGCACGTACACCGCCTGGTCGGTCAGCAGCAGGCCTTGCGAGGTGCGCTTGCCGCTGAGCCGGTTCATCGCGTGGTAGCCCAGGAAGAACAGCGGAATCTCGTCGCCCAGCCACGGCCTGGGCAGGTACATCTGCTCGACCGCCTGCGCGAACACCTGCGGCGCATCTTCGTGGTCGGGGTGGTCTGCCTGGTCGGGCAGGAAGGAAAAGGCCGACAGGTCGGCATGCAACGGTGCCTGCACCTGTTGCTGCACGCGTGCGCGCAAGGCATCGCCGTGGCGCGCGCGTTCGGGCGGCAGCGCGCCCAGGTGATCGGTGAACGACGAAAAAACGAATGACATGCTGAATCTCTCCCTGAAACCGTGGTTGTGAATGGGTAAGCGGCCCGGCATCTGCTTCCGTGGGCCATGCACGGCAGATCGGCCGTGACCGCGGCGTGTCCTGGAAGGACACCGCCGCAACGCCGGCCCAAGGGAAGTGTTCCCCGGCGGCTCACGGACTGGATGATCACGCGCCCCCATGTCAGGGGCGCGGCCATGCTACTGGGAAGCCTCGCCTGGCATTCTGACGAATTCTGCGAGGGCGCGCGATCACGAGATTCGCGCCGCTAGCATCACCGCATCTTCAAACCGTGGCCGCACCGCGACACGCCACACACGGGAGTCAAACGAATGGGTACATGGTCGACAGCAGGCTTCGGCAACGACGAGGCACTCGATTGGCTGGCGGAACTGCAGGAAGCCGATGACGCGCTCGCCTTCATCCGCGAGACGCTGGATTCAGGTTCGACCGAAGGCACCGTCGCCGCGGCCGAAGTGCTGGCACTGCTCGCCGGACACGACAGCGCCGATGTGCACCCGGACGCCGTCGACTGGTGCGCCGGCAAGGCCGCGCCGCCCGCCGACCTGCGCCATGCCGCCGCCGACGCGCTGCAGGCCATCCTCGACGACCCCGACGCGGACGGCCACGACACCTGGGCCGAGCTGGGCGAGGACGACGAGGACTACCTTGCGTGGCTCGCCAACCTGAAGAGCCTGCAGGTCCGGCTGCGCGGCTGAACCGCGCTGAACGCGCCTGGCGTTCCGGCCAAAGCGTGCGCCGTGTTACGTAACGAGTGGCGACAGCTGCCCGTTTTGCACCTCCGGCCTGACAGGGTCATTCGCACAAAAGTCGTTTTGAATCAACGGGATACGGCGTTTTCGGCCCATCGTTGACGGCCGAAGTCGAAGGCGGCACGCATGTTGCCCTCTGTAGTCATTTATTTGACGAGGAGGCCGCATGACCACCACCGTATCGCCGATCGCTTCGATCCCCGCCGCCGCCGAAAGCGGCGCTCCCGTGGTGCTTGCACAGGCCAGCGTCACGCCCCTAGGCCCTGTCGGGTCGAGCACTCCCATGGCCGCGCCCGCCGGGCCGACCAGCCTGGGCACCCTGTCCAACGCCACGCCCGGCACGGTCGTCATGCGCGACGGATTTCGCATGCCGGTGGACGGCAACCAGACCCTCATCGCCGGCGACCGCGTGATCGTGCCCGACGGCGGGCAGGCCAACGTGCTCTTCCCCGGCTCGGCCACCAACAAGGCGCCGCTGGCCGGTGTGTTTGCAGGCGGCACCGACGCCACCATCACCTCGACCAAGCTGTCCAGCGGCCTCGAACAGGTGAACGTCGACGTGGCCGCCGGCAACCTCGATGTCACCTCGCCCGACAGCGACGCGGAAGCCGCGGCACTCGCCGTGAGCAAGAAGACCGCGGCCGGCAGCGGCATCGGCCTGGGCGAATTCGCACTCGGCGCGCTGGGCGCCATCGGCCTGGGCGCCGCGCTGAGCGGCGGTGGCGGCGGCGACGGCGGCGGGTTCCCGCTGTTCGTCTCGGGCATCGGCGACAGCGACGCGGACGCCGACTCGGATGCCGATGCTGACGCCGACTCCGACTCGGATGCAGACGCCGATGCCGATGCCGATTCGGACGCCGACGCGGATTCGGATGCAGACGCCGACGCTGATGCGGACGCCGATTCGGACGCGGATGCCGATGCCGACGCAGACCACCTGCTCGATCCGGGCGACGGCCTCGCCGGGCACCTGCTGGGCGCCCTCGACAACGCGCTCGGCCTGGGCGGCGGTGCGACCAACGTGCGCAGCGCCTCCGGCTCGTCGGGCACGCTGGCCTCGCTGATGCCCGTGGCCGACGGCCTCACCGACCTGGTCGACGACCTGCTCTCGCCGGTCACCGGCGAGGAGTTCAAGCCCAACGATCCCAATGAGTTCGAACCGGTGGACCACGCGGTCGAAAACATTGCCGTTCACGTGGGCGGCGTGCTGACCCCCGTGGTCGACGGCCTGCTCGGCGATGGCCTGACCGACGCCCTCGTCGGCTCGCTGATCGGCCAGGTCGACTACCTGACCGACGCGCTGGGCAATGCGCTGGAGAACGTGCTGGGCAGCGAAGGCCTGCTCGGCGGCATCACCACCCCGCTGGGCCTGGACGGCCTCGTGGACGACCTGCTCGGCACGGACGGTGTCGTCGGCCAGGTGCTCGAGGGGCTGCTGGGTGACGGCAGCCTGCTGGGCAGTGTGCTCGGCGAAGACGGATTGATCGGGCAGTTGCTGGGCGATGACGGGCTGCTCGGTGGCGTGCTGGGCGATGACGGCCTGCTGGGTGGAGTGCTCGGTGGCGAAGGCGGCTTGCTGGGCGGTGTGCTGGGTGACGACGGCCTGTTGGGCGGTTTGCTCGGTGGCGACGGGGGCCTGCTCGGCGGTGTGCTGGGCGACGACGGCCTGCTGGGTGGCGTCCTCGGCGACGAGGGCGGCCTGCTTGGCGGCGTGCTGGGCGACGACGGCCTGGTCAACGGCCTCCTCGGCGACGAAGGCATCCTGGGCGGCGTGCTCGGCGGCGACGGCGCCCTGTCCGGCCTGCTCGGCAGCGAAGGCCTCACCGGCGGACTGCTCGGTGGCGACGGGCTCGTGGACAGCCTGCTCGGCCCCGATGGCGCGGTCGGCTCCCTGCTGAACGCGACCCCGCTGGCGGGCCTGCTCGGCGGCGAAGACGGCTTGCTCAGCGGCCTGCTGGGCGATGACGGGCTCCTGGGTGGCGTCCTCGGTGACGACGGCCTGCTGGGCGGTGTGCTGGGCGACGACGGCATCCTCGGTGCGGAAGGCCCGGTCGGCGGCCTGTTGAATGGCGTCCTTGGCGGCGACGGCGGTGGCTTGCTCGGCGGCGTGCTGGGTGACGATGGTTTGTTGGGCGGACTGCTCGGCGGTGACGGCGGCCTGCTGGGTGGCTTGCTCGGCGACGACGGCCTTCTGGGCGGCGTCCTCGGTGGCGAGGGAGGCCTGCTCGGCGGCTTGCTGGGTGACGAAGGCCTTCTGGGCAGCCTGCTCGGCGGCGGCGACGGCGGATTGCTTGGCGGCGTGCTGGGTGATGACGGCTTGCTGGGCGGTGTCCTCGGCGGCGACAGCGGCTTGCTCGGCGGTGTGCTGGGTGACGACGGCCTGCTGGGCGGCGTCCTCGGCGGTGACGGCGGTCTGCTCGGTGGCGTGCTGGGTGACGACGGCCTGCTGGGTGGCGTCCTCGGTGGCGACGGTGGCTTGCTCGGCGGCGTCCTCGGTGACGACGGCCTTCTGGGCGGTGTCCTCGGCGGCGACGGCGGTCTGCTCGGTGGCGTGCTGGGCGACGACGGCCTCCTGGGTGGCGTTCTCGGCGGCGACAGTGGTCTGCTTGGCGGCGTGCTCGGTGACGACGGCCTGCTGGGCGGCGTCCTCGGTGGCGGCGAAGGCGGCTTGCTCGGCGGCATCGTCGGCGAAGACGGCCTCGTGGGCAGCCTGCTCGGCGGCCTGCTCGGAGGCAAGAGCCCCGTCGCGGACATCCTGGAGCCGGTGTCGTCGGTGCTCGGCCATGCAAGCGATGCCGTGGCGCCGGTCGCAGCCGGGGCCACGCAAGCCGCATCCGGCGCCGCGGTGCCCGCGGCCGACATCCTGGCCGGCGCCAGCTCGGCAGTTGCCCCGGTGGTCGCCGAGGTGGTGAACACCGTCGAGCACGCGGTCACGCCGCTGGTGTGTGAGGTCGTGGCCCCGATCACCAGCCTGCTCGACCACAGCGGCACAGGCTCCGCGCTGGCGCCCGTGACGAACATCCTGCACGGCCTGCTGGGCTGATCGAAGGCGGAGAGGCCGGCAACGGCCCTCCCCTTCGCACGCTTTCTCGCGCACCGCAGGCGCGGCGCCCGCCCCGGCGCGCCGCGCCTTCGC